>JBQCDS010000461.1:0-15670 GCA_051961035.1 Trinickia sp.
CGGCGTGTTGCTCGGCGCGAGCCGTTACGAGGCGCTCGCGCCGTCGTTCGATTGCGGCGCACGTCTGAGCATTCAGGCGAAGGAAGTGCTCAAGAGCGAAGAAGGCCACGGTGCCTACGCGTGCACGATCGCAGCCGACGAGCGCTGCGTCGCGCGAGCCGTCGTCAAGGTATTTCAGCCGAACGATTTTCAAGCATTCATCGAAGGGAGCTTCAAGTCATGAGCCACCGACGCGTTCTCGTTACCGGCGCAAGCCGCGGCATCGGCCGCGCGATTGCATATCGCCTCGCCGTGGACGGCTTTTCCGTCACGGTGCATAGCAGGAGCGGTGTTAAAAAAACTAAGACCCTGGTAAAATCAATAAAGGCGCAACGCGGCCGCGCGGGCCTTGTGCAGTTCGACGTGCGCGACCGGGCAGCGTGCCGCGCGGCGCTCGAAGCCGAGCTCGAGCGCGAGGGTCCCTATTACGGCATCGTGCTGTGCGCAGGCCTCACGCGCGATGCGGCGTTCCCGGCGCTGACGGAAGACGATTGGGACGCTGTCATCGAAACCGGCTTGGATGGCTTTTACAACGTCGTTCATCCGTTGACGATGCCGATGGTGCGTGCAAGGCTAGGCGGCCGCATCGTCACCATCGCGTCGGTCTCCGGCGTGATGGGCAATCGCGGCCAGGTCAATTACAGCGCGGCGAAGGCGGGGCTGATCGGCGCCACCAAGGCGCTCGCGGTCGAACTGGCCTCGCGCAGGATCACGGCCAACTGCGTCGCGCCGGGCCTCATCGACACAGAGATGCTCGCCGGCCTCGAACACCTCGACCAAGCGCTGCAAACGGTGCCGATGGGCCGGGTGGGCCGCCCCGAGGAGGTCGCGGCCACGGTGGCCTTTTTGATGTCGGATGCGGCTTCCTACATTACGCGTCAGGTCATCGGCGTCAACGGCGGGATGATCTGATGAAACGTGTCGTCGTCACCGGAATGGGCGGGGTGACCGCCTTCGGTTCCCAGTGGAGTGCAATCGAAACCGCATTGCGCGCGGGGCGCAACGCGGTGCGTCGCATGCCCGAGTGGGACTATTTTTCGTCGCTTCACACGCGCCTGGCGTGCCCGTTGCCGTCGTTCGAAACGCCGCCCGAGTATCCGCGCAAGAAAACGAGATCGATGGGACCGGTGTCGCTGTACGCGGTGCGGTCCAGCGAACTCGCACTGCGCGACGCGGGGCTCGCCGACGATCCTTCGATCGCGGACGGGCGAATGGGCGTCGCATACGGCTCTTCGTCGGGCTCCGTGCAGCCGATTCGCGCATTCGGCACCATGCTCGAAACCGGCTCGATGCTGAACGTCACGTCGAACAGCTACGTGCAGATGATGCCGCACACGGCCGCCGTCAACGTCAGCCTGTTTTGGGATTTGAAGGGGCGCATCATTCCGACGTCGTGCGCGTGCGCCTCCGGCAGCCAGGCGATCGGCTACGCGTATGAAGCGATTGCGATGGGCAAGCAAACGCTGATGCTCGCGGGCGGGGCGGAGGAGCTATCGGGGCCCGCCGTCGCCGTGTTCGACACGCTCTACGCCACCAGCACCCGCAACGACACGCCCGAGTTGACACCGCGGCCCTTCGACGTCGCGCGCGATGGGCTGGTCGTCGGCGAAGGTGCGGCGACGCTCGTGCTCGAGGATTACGAGCACGCGCGCGCACGGGGCGCCGCGATTCATGCGGAACTCGTCGGCTTCGGCTGCAATTCGGACGGCGCACACATGACGCAGCCAACCGCGGCGACGATGGCGCAGGCGATGCGAATGGCGCTTGCCGATGCACAGTTGCAGCGCGATGCGATCGGCTACGTCAACGCGCATGGCACGTCGACCGACCGGGGCGACATCGCCGAGAGCGCGGCGACGGCGGACGTGTTTGGCGCATCGATGCCGATCAGTTCGCTCAAGAGCTTCGTCGGCCACACGCTCGGCGCCTGCGGCGCGCTCGAGGCCTGGTGGACGATCGAGATGATGAAGCGCAATTGGTACGCCCCGACGTTGAACCTGACGACGATCGATCCGGCCTGCGCGTCGCTCGATTACATCGTGGGCGAGGGGCGCACCATCGACGCCGAGCATGTCATGACGAACAACTTCGCGTTTGGCGGCATCAACACGTCGTTGATTTTCAAGCGTTGGGCATGAGTGCGACGAAGGATTCGGCGATGAGGCCGGACGATCGGCGTGTCGTGGTGACCGGCATGGGCATCGTCTCGTGCCTCGGCAATACGCTCGATGCGGTGGCCGACGCCTTGCGCGCCGGCCGTTGCGGCGTCGCGCGCGTCGACGCCTGGGTCGAGCGGGGCTTCGCAAGCCAAGTGGCCGGCGCGGCGAGCGTCGCCGAGCTTAGTGCGTTCGACCGCAAATTCGAGCGCTTCATGGGCGACACGGCGCGCTTCGCATGCCACGCGGCGCGCATGGCGATCGACGACGCGGGCCTCGCGCCGTCGATGCTGCGCTCCCCCGCAGCGGGCGCGGTGATCGGCTCGGGGGCCGGCGCGCTGTCCGCCTACGATGCCGCGATCGCGCTCGTTGCGCAACGCGGTATCGAGCGCGCGCCGCCGTTCGTCGTGCCGCAGGCGATGAGCAGCACCGTTTCGGCGAACGTCGCGCATGTTTTTGGGCTGGGCGGCGTCTGCTACACGCCGTCTTCGGCGTGTACGACCTCCGCGCTGGCGATCGGACAGGCGATGCAGCTCATTCAAAGCGGGCGAGCGCAGCTCGTGCTGACCGGAGGCAGCGAGGAGTTGCACGAGAACACGGCGCTGATGTTCGATGCGATGGGCGTGCTGTCGCGCGGCTTCAACGACACGCCGCAGCGCGCGTCGCGTCCCTACGACGCTTTGCGCGACGGCTTCGTGCTGGGATCGGGAGCGGGCGTGCTTGTGCTCGAGTCGCTCTCGCATGCGCGTGAGCGGGGCGCTTCGATTTACGCCGAATTGACCGGCTTCGGGCAAGCAACCGATGCGCAGTCGATGGTGGCGCCGGGCGCGGCCGGCATGGCCCGCGCGATTCGCGATGCGGCCGACGAAGCAGGCGTGACGCCCGATTACATCAACACTCATGCGCCGTCGACGCCGCTTGGCGATGCCCACGAGCTCGAAGCACTGTCGGCGGTTTTCGGCGCGGGGCTCCCGCCGCTCTCTTCGACGAAGGCACTGACGGGGCATCCGCTCGCGGCGGCCGGCGTGCACGAGGCGATCTACACGCTGTTGATGATGCGCGACGGCTTCATCGCGGCAAGCGCGGGAATTGAATCGCTCGACGCGTGCGCCGCCAACATGCCGATCGTGCGATCGACGCGGGCGGCGCGGCTCGATGCGGCGATGTCGGTGTCGTTCGGGTTCGGCGGCAGTTGCGCGAGTTTGATGTTCGGCGCCTGCAACGATGGATGAAGACGATGAAATCGGCCGGGCGACATGGCTCGCTCGGCGAACGGCAGTTCCTAGATCTACTCACAACAAAAAAGGAAATGAAACGTATGAAACGGCATTTGAAACTGGCTGCGATCGTTGCTCTGTCGTTCGCGGCGACGCAGGCGTTCGCCCGCAATACGATCGATACCTACTCGATCGACAGCGCGCTGCATTCGGAAGCGGGTAAGGTCGATTCCGGGATCGCGCTGTATTTCGCCGGCCAACCGCATCCCGCCGTGCTCGAGACGCTGAGCGAAGCGGCGACCAACCCGAAGACGAACGCCTTCGGCAAAAGCGACGAAGCTGCGTGTCAGCACGTGTTCTTGTCGGCGGTGATCGCGCTGCAAAAGAAGGCGCGCGAAGAGGGCGGTAATGCCGTGATCAACATCAAGAGCAACTACAAGGGACACCTGACCGAGAGCGCAACGGAGTACACCTGCGGCGCGGGCGCACTGATCGCCGGTGTGGCGCTCAAGGGCGATGTCGTGAAGCTGAAGGCGAAGAAGTAAGGATGCGCTGCGGCCTGCATGGCGGCCTTCGCGCCGCCGTGCAGGGCCAACCGCCTGGGGGCCGCTCAGAGCGGCTTGCGCGCGGCGACGTTGACGAGCGTTTCGCGACGCTTGCCCGGCTTCGGACGATGCAGCCCGATTCGCTCGAGCAAGCCGAAGTCCTTGGCGCGGCTCCACCAAAGATAGGGTAGCGAGACGTTGCGCTCGTCGAACGCAAACCCGCGCGTGCGCAGCATCGCGAGATAACCGTCGGCGCTCTTTTGTACCTGCATGGGATGGCGAAACAGAAGGCGGATGACCCACGACTTGATGTAGGCGTCCGTCGATTCGGCGAACAGCAGCAGGCCGCCCGGTTTCAATACGCGCCAAAACGCGTCGAGGGCGCGCTCTTGGTCGACGAGATGATGGAACGTTTGGTGGCAAAACAAGATATCGGCGCTTGCGTCCGGGAGCGGCAGCGTCGCGCAGTCGCCGTGCATGAGTTCGATATCGACGCCGGCGTTGCGTGCCGCCTGCGCCGCGAGCGCGAGGGACGGCGGATGGCAATCGACGCCGACGATTCGGCTCGGCGCGAATGCGCGAGCCAGCAGCTTGAACGAAATGCCTTGTCCGCAGCCGGCGTCGACGATGACGGGCGCTTGCGGGGGCGGCGCATCGATCAAGCGCTTCAGATCGTCGATGGCGACACGCAGCACGTGGTGCTCCCACGTATGAGTGCGCAAGAACCAGACGCCGAACGCCGTTTCGGGCACGAACGTCGAGTTCTCGCCCAAGGCAGGCAGTGAATGGATGGACACGTCGGCTTCCCCGCGGATGGTTATCGTTGTAATGCCGCGGATTGTAATAGGAACCGGCCAAGGCGTGAACCGAAGCAGCAGCATGGCTCATTAAACGTTGAAGTAAAGCGATACGGGGTAAGAAATCAATGAACACAGAGTTCGAGGACATCATTCACACCGACGTGGCGGTGATCGGCGCGGGGCCGGCCGGAGCCGTGGCGTCCGCACTGCTTGCGCGAGCGGGCCGCTCGGTGCTCGTGCTCGAGCGCCAGCACTTCCCGCGATTTTCGATCGGCGAAAGTTTGCTGCCGCAAAGCATGGCCTATCTCGAAGAGGCGGGGATGCTGCAAGCCGTCGTCGAGGCTGGCTTTCAGTACAAGAACGGCGCATCGTTCGTTCGCGGCGAGAAGACGGCGTCGTACGATTTTCGGGATAAGCATTCGGAAGGATGGGGCACGACCTATCAGGTCGAGCGCGCCGTATTCGATCAATTGCTGATCGGCTGCGCGGCCAAGCAAGGCGTGCAAGTGCGCTTCGGCCACACGGTCCGTTCGATGCAAACGGGCGATGCGCCGACGTTGGAGGTGCAGGACGAAGCGGGGCGTGTCTATCGTGTCTGCGCGCGGTTCGTGCTCGATGCGAGCGGGTTCGGCCGTGTGCTGCCGCGCCTGCTCGGATTGGAGCGGCCTTCGCAAAGGCCCGCGCGCGCGGCGCTGTTCTCGCTCGGGCGCGATGCGCGGCCGGCCGGCAGCACCGATCGCGACAAGATCTGCGTGGTGGTGCATCCCGAGCGGGGCGACGTCTGGTACTGGATGATTCCGCTTGCGGGCGGACGCACGTCGATCGGATGCGTGGCCGATGCCGATTTTCTCGATGTGCCCGAAGCTGAGCGCGAAGGGAAGCTGCGCGAGTTGATGCGGGCGGAACCGACCGTCGCGCGCTTGCTCGGGGATGCGCCGTTCCTCATGCCCGTCAATCGGATCGGCGGCTATTCGGCCAACGTCGAACGTCTGCACGGGCCCGGCTTTGCGTTGCTCGGCAATGCGGGCGAGTTCCTCGACCCGGTGTTTTCGTCCGGTGTGACGATCGCGCTGCGCTCGGCGCATCTCGCGACGCACACGCTGCTGCGGCAACTCGACGGCGAACGCGTCGACTGGGCGGCCGATTACGACGTGCCGCTGCGCAAGGGAATCGATACGTTCCGCGTGTTCGTGGAGCGGTGGTACACCGGCGAGTTGCAGGACATCATCTTCTATGAGAATCAGACGCCGAAGATCCGCCGGATGATCAGCGCGATTTTGGCGGGCTATGCGTGGGATGAAACCAACCCCTACGTGGCGGAGCCGGTGCGGCGGTTCAATGCGCTGCACCAAGCTTGCATGATGACGCCGGCCTGAGCGCGCGTCGCCGCGTATGGGAGGATGCGGCGACGCGAACCCGGGTGGGATCGGTCGCCGCCAGTTTAAGCTCGAGCGCTTGGGCTCAAAGGCTCGGTCTCAAGCGCCCGCGCGACGATGCACGCGCTTGCCGGCCGCGTACGTTTCGAGTACGGCGCGGTCGTCGCCCAGCATCGCGAACGCGAACAGCCATTCCTCGGGCGATTGCGCGAGCCCGGTGCGGCGCGCAAGCAGCGGCGTGGCTTCGGGATCGAGCACGATGAAATCGGCTTCGGCGCCCGGGCGCAGCGTCCCGACCGTTTCCTCGAGCCCGAGCGCCTCGGCGGCGCCGGCCGTCGCGAGCCAGAACATGCGCTGCGCAGTCAAATGGTGCCCCGTCATGCGCGCGACCTTATGCGCCTCGTTCATCGTTTGCAGCATCGAGAACGACGTGCCGCCGCCGACGTCCGTGCCCAGCGCGACGGGCATCTTCGCTTCTCCCGCTTTATCGAAATCGAACAAGCCGCTGCCGAGGAAAAGATTGGATGTCGGGCAGTGCGATGCGACGGCACCTGTCTCGGCCATGCGCGCGCGATCGCTGTCGTCCAGATAGATGCAATGGCCGTAGACGGCGCGCTGCCGCAGCAGGCCATAGTGCTCGTAGACGTCGAGATAGCTGCGGTGGCCGGGGAAGAGCTCCTTCACCCACTTCACCTCGTCGGTGTTCTCCGAGACGTGGCTTTGGATGAAGACACCGGGATGCAAGCGAGCGAGCGCGCCGCACGCTTCGAGCTGCTCCGGTGTCGATGTCGGCGCGAAGCGCGGCGTGAGCGCATAAAGCTGGCGCCCATGGTTGTGCCAGCGTTCGATGAGCGCCGCGCTGTCGTCATAGCCCGATTGCGCCGTGTCGCGCAGGAACTCGGGGCAATTGCGATCCATCAGCACTTTGCCGGCCACCATCCGCAGGTTGCGCGCTTCGCTCGCCTTGAACAGCGCATCGGCCGAGCCTTTGTGCACCGTGCAGTAGGTGAGCGCCGTCGTCGTGCCCGATGCGAGAAGCTGGTCCAGAAAGAACTCCGCCACATCCGCTGCGTGTTCGGGATCGGCGAAGCCGCGCTCGGTCGGGAACGTGTAGGTATCGAGCCACGGCAGCAGGCCTGCCGCCGGCGAGGCGATCATTTCCGTTTGCGGATAGTGCACGTGCGTATCGATGAAGCCCGGGGCGATCAGCTTGCCGGGCCGCTCGACGATGGCCGTGCCGGGCGTGATCTGATCGCGCAGCGCAGCGTAGGGGCCGGCGGCCACCACGCGTCCGCCCTGGATGATCAGCAGGCCATCCTCTTCGAAGCACGCGCCGCCTTCCGTCGTGGCCGGGTCGCCCACGAAGGTCAGCAATTTGGCGCGATAGGCGGTGCGCTGTTCGTTTTGACTCATGATGGAACGTCTCTCTCGGTCTCGGTGATGAAAAAAGTGCGGACAGTGCGATGCATGGCCGGGCGCCGCCTTCGTTGCGCACGCAACGAAAAGCGCAACCTGCGGTGTCGGCAGCCGGCTCAGCGCAGTCCGCGTTGGTCAATCAATGAGGCGCCGGAACGGAAAGCCCCCAATAGGCGTCGAGTTTGTCGATGAGCGCCTGCCGCTCGACGCTCGAGACGAACGATGCCTCGAAGCCATTGCGCAAGATCGTGTAGATCTCTTGCTCGCTGAGATCGAGTGCCTCGGCCGTGGCGAGATAATTGGCGTTGACGTAGCCGCCGAAGTAAGCGGGATCGTCGGAGTTGACCGTCACCGCCACCCCTTGCGCGAGCAACTGCTTCAACGTGTGCTGCCTCATGTCGTCGAAGACGCGCAGCTTGATGTTCGAGAGCGGGCAGACAGTCAGCGCGATGCGCGAATCGGCCAGTCGAGCGACGAGCGCCGGATCTTCGATGCTGCGCACGCCGTGATCGACGCGATCGACCTTGAGCACATCGAGCGCTTCGTGAACGTAGGAAGGCGGCCCTTCCTCGCCCGCATGCGCGACGAGCTTCAAGCCCCGGTCGCGGGCTTTCGCGAAGACGCGCGCGAATTTCGACGGCGGATGTCCGCGTTCCGACGAATCGAGCCCGACACCGATCAAGCGATGCGAATAGGTGTCGAACAGCGGCAGCGCGGCCTCGTAGGTGGCGAGTGCGTCGGCTTCGGTCAAGTGCCGCAAAAAGCAGAGAATCAGCTTGCTCGTGAGCCCGCGTTGTTCGCCTTCGGCGAGCGCGCGCTCGATGCCGGCCACGGCCGTGCTGATCGCGACGCCGCGCTCGGTATGCGTTTGCGGATCGAAGAAGATTTCGGCATGCACGACATTATCTGCGAGGGCGCGCTCGACATAAGCCGCCGTCATCGTGTAGAAATCTTCCTCCGTCAGCAGCACGCTCGCGCCGGCGTAATAGATATCGAGGAACGACTGCAAATCGTTGAACTCGTAAGCGCGCTTCAAAGCCTCGATCGAATCGTACGAGAGCTTGACGCCGTTGCGCTTGGCGAGCGTGAAAATGACTTCGGGTTCCAGCGAGCCTTCGATGTGGATGTGTAGTTCGGCTTTGGGTGCGCCTGCTATTTTTTCAGCGAGTGTCGGTGTCATGGTCGGTCAGCGGTTGCAGCATGGAAAACGGTTGATCGGGCACGGCCTTCGGCGCGGCGCGGGCGGCTTCGACGGCTTGCATGAGTTGCGCGGCGGCGGAGAGCGCGATGACTTCGGGAGATTTGTCGTCGATACCCTCGATGCCGATCGGGCACGCCATGCGGGCGATGCGCGCCTGATCGATGCCTCGTGCGGCGAGCTGCTGTTCGAATTGCCTGCGCTTCGTGCGCGAGCCGATCATGCCGAAAAAGAGAAAATCGTCGCGCCGCAGGATGCGCTCCGCGAGCGCGAAATCGAGCGCGTGGTCATGCGTCATGAGGATGAACGCGGTGCCGGCGGGCGCTTCGTCGACAGCGCGTTCCGGCGCATCGCTCGCGTCCATCGTGACGTTGGCCAACTCGGTGCGCGCAAGCTGGGTGGGGAACTTCGTTTCGTCGTCGTCGATCCAGCGGGCACGGCAAGGCAGCGTTCCAAGCACGCGTGCGAACGCCGTGCCGACATGCCCCGCGCCGAACAGCAAAACGGGAAAGTCGCGCGAAACGATGATCTCGGTGAGCTGCGCGTTGCCTTCGTCGAAACCGGCGCCATCCCACAGTAGGCATTGGGGCGCTTGATTGTTCGCATCGGCATCGGCAAGCCGCACGGGTTCGTGCGAGGGGCCGAACGATACGTTGCGCTGCGTGGCTTTGCCGGCGTGCACGCGTTTGGCGAGCGCGGCCACCCAGTCCAGATCGCTGACATCCACCCGCTCGAAGGCGAGCACCACGGCGCCGCCGCAGCACTGGCCGAGGCTGGGCCCGAGCGAAAGCCGTTCGAGCCGGCGCGGGTGCGGCACGCGCATGCTGTCGCGCAGTACCTCGCGCGCGATCTCGATCGCTCGCCATTCCAAGTGACCGCCGCCAATCGTGTATCGCGCGCTCTCGCGTGTGACGATCATCTTCGCGCCGGCCTCGCGAGGCGTCGAACCCTCGACGCGGGCGACGGTCACGAGCACGACGGCATCGCCGTGCGTCAGCAATTGCTGCAATTCGGTGAGCCAAGGTTGCATGCGTTTGTCGTGCTCCGTTCAAGCTGTGCCGGACACACCCGCCGGCGACGGCGAGTGCTGGCCAGCGGAGGCGGTGTCGTGCGGCGCTGCATCGTTCGTGCCATCGCCCGTGGGCGCATTGAAGCGATCGAGCGCCATGAGGATCGCTTCGGGCGTGGCGGGGGCATTGAGCGGCGGCGCGGCCCGCGTGGCGGGAGATGCCGCGGCCAGCGCATCGCGCAGCGCCAAAAACACCGAAAAGCCGAGCAGGAGCGGCGGCTCGCCCACGGCCTTCGAGCGGAATATGGTGGGCTCGGCGTTTTCGCCCGCGAAGAGCCGCACGTCGAATGCCGCTGGCGTATCGCTCACCGCAGGGATCTTATAAGTCGACGGCGCGTGCGTCATCAAGCGCCCGTCGCGGTTCCACCAGAGCGTTTCGGTCGTGAGCCAGCCCATCCCTTGAATGAAGCCGCCCTCGATCTGGCCGATGTCGATGGCCGGATTGATCGAGCGTCCGACGTCATGCAGCAAGTCGGCACGCAGGAGCTTCGATTCGCCCGTCAGCGTGTTGACGACCACCTCCGACACCGCTGCCCCGTAGGCGAAGTAATAGAACGGGCGGCCGGTCATCGAATTGGCATCCCAATGAATCTTCGGGGTGGCGTAAAAGCCGTCGGACCACAACTGCACGCGTGCGAGATAGGCGGTGCCAACGAGTTGCGCGAACGCCACCGCGCCGCCTTCGGTCACGACTTGCCCGTGCTCGAATCGCACGTTGGCCGCATCGCCGCCCAGCGTGCGCGCGGCCAATTGCGCCAGCCGCTCGCGGATCGTCCATGCCGCCGCTTCCGCCGCTTTGCCGTTCAGGTCGCTGCCCGTCGACGCGGCCGTGGCCGATGTGTTCGCCACCTTGGACGTGTCGGCGGCCGTCACGCGAACTTGCGCGAGCGGCAGCCCGAATACATGCGCGACGACTTGCGCCACCTTCGTATTGACGCCTTGGCCCATCTCCGTGCCGCCATGATTGACGAGCACGGAGCCGTCGCGATAGACGTGCACGAGCGCGCCCGCTTGATTCAAGAACTCCACGTTGAAGGAGATGCCGAACTTGACGGGAGACAATGCGAGGCCGCGCTTGAGCACGGGGCTCGTTGCGTTGAAGGCGGCAATCGCTTCCCGGCGCGCCCGGTAATCGCTCGTTTCGACGAGCCGGGCCGTGAGCGGCGCGAGGATGTTGTCTTCGACACGCTGCCCGTACGGCGTCACATCGCGTTCGCCGACGCCGTAATAGTTGGTCTCGCGCACATCGAGCGGGTCGCGGCCCAGCGCGCGGGCAATCGCGTCGAGCATGACCTCGGTGACCAGCGCGCCTTGCGGGCCGCCGAAGCCACGGAAGGCCGTGTTCGATTGCGTGTTCGTCTTGCACGAGAGCGCGACGATCTCGACGTCGGAAAGGAAGTACGCGTTATCGACGTGACACACCGCGCGCGTGGCGACGGCGCCCGATAGATCGGCCGAATAACCGGCGCGCAACGCGATTTCGACGCGCAGGCCCAGCACGCGCCCGTCGTCGTCGAAACCGACTTCATAACGGTAGAGCGCATCGTGACGCTTGCCTGTGATGAGGAAATCGTCGTCGCGGTCGACGCGCAATTTCACGGGCCGGTTAAGGCGCGTGCAGGCGAGCGCCGCGATGCAGGCGAAGAGCGCCGACTGCGATTCCTTGCCGCCGAAGCCGCCGCCCATGCGCCGGCATTCGCAGACGACGTTATGCGCGGGCCACCCCAGCATGTGAGCCACGACGCTTTGCATCTCGGTGGGATGCTGCGTCGAGCTGTATACGTGCACCCCGCTGCGCTCGGTCGGAAGCGCGTACGCAACTTGCCCTTCCAAATAGAACTGCTCTTGGCCGCCCACTTCGAATTCGCCGGCCAGGCGATGCGGTGCTTGCGCGATGCGCGCGGCGGGCGAGCCTCGCACCAAGCGCTGCGGCGGCAGCACGTAGTGGTGCAACGCGCGCGCGTCGGCGATCGTCAGCACGGGTTCGAGCGGTTCGTATTGCACGACGTCATCGCGCTTGGCGAGGGCGGCGGCGCGGCGCGCGAGCTCGTACGACGTGGCGACGACGGCGAAGATGGGTTGACCGAGGTACTGAACGAGATCGTCGGCGAGAATCGGATCGTCGTGCACGACGGGGCCGCAATTGTTCTCGCCAGGGATGTCGGCCGAGGTGAACACCGCCACCACGCCCGGTGCTTCCCGCACCGCATCGAGATCGAGCGAGACGATGTGGGCGTGCGCGTGACGCGAAAGGCCGAGTGCGACGTACAAGGTGCCCGCGAGTTCGGGCAAGTCGTCCGTGTAGCGCGCTTCGCCGCTCACATGCAGCTCGGCCGATTCGTGCGGCAGCGGCACGCCGATCGCGCAATCGGTGTCGTTCGCTTCGATCGCGGAAGCGGGCGCGGCTTGTGGCAAGTCGGTGCGTAGATTCATGGCGCCTCCTTCGCATGCGGGTACGCGTCGTCGAATGCGAAGACATCGACTTCGGCCAGCGCGAGCGGCGCATGCTCTCGTGTTTCAAGCCAGAACCGCCGCAGCAGGTTGCGTGCAACCATCGAACGATAGCGGCTCGATGCGCGCAAATCCGTGAGCGGTTGGTAATCGCCGGCGAGTGCGTCCATGGCGCGTTGCACGGCGCCTTCGTCCCACGCGCCGCCGGTCAATGCCGCCTCGGCTCGCGTTGCGCGCTTGGGCGTGGCCGCCATGCCGCCGAATGCGATGCGGGCGTTCGCGACCGTACCGTCCGCCACGTCGATGGCAAATGCCGCGCACACGGCCGAGATGTCCTGATCGTAGCGCTTGGACACCTTGTACGTCCGAAACCGCAGTGTCGGCGCGGGACGCGGGACGTGCAGGGCCGTAATGAATTCCCCGGCTTCGAGTGCGGTCTTCTGGTAGCCGACGTAAAAGGCGTCGAGCGGCATCGCGCGCGTCTCGCGGCCACGCCGCAGCACGACTTGCGCATCAAGGGCGATGAGGGCCGGCATCGAATCGCCGATCGGCGAGCCGTTCGCGACATTGCCGCCGAGCGTGCCGGCGTTGCGCACGGGCAGCGAGGCGAACCGCTTGGCGAGTTCAGCCAGCTCCGGGTAATCGACGATCAGCGCCGCGTACGCTTGCTCGAGCGACACGGCCGCGCCGATCGTCAGCGTCGTGGCATCGCGCGCGATCGTGCCGAGTTCCGCCACACGTCCGGTATAGAGCAAGTCGCCGAGATCGCGCAGTTGCTTCGTGGCCCATAGGCCGATGTCGGTGCTCCCCGCGAGCACGCGTGCGTGCGGATGCTCGGCGAGCAGGGTGGCGAATGCGTCGAGCGACGTCGGCGCCCAAAACCGGTTCTCGCCGAACGCGCTGCCGCGCACGTCGGCGCTCGCGTACGTAAAGGTCTCGCCCGGTGCTCGCCGCATGTGCCGCAGGGCCTCGATGATCGGCGCGCGATCGAGCGCTACGGGCGCATGGCGTTCGCGATCGAGCATGCGTTGGGCGGCTTCGACGATCGGCCGGTAACCGGTGCAGCGGCACAGATTGCCGGACAGCGCCGTGGCGATTTCATCGCGCGTCGGCAACCCCGCGCCCGCGGGGTAGTTCTCGTACAGCGCCCACATCGACATCGCGAAGCCGGGCGTGCAAAAGCCGCATTGGGAGCCGTGGCAGTCGACGAGCGCTTGCTGAACCGGATGAAGCGCGCCGTCGGCCGAGCGTAGATCCTCGACGGTGAATAGCGCGCATCCGTCGAGTGTCGGCAAGAAGCGGATGCAGGCGTTGACGGCTTTGAGGACGAGTTCGCCCTGCGCATCGAGTTCCCCGACAACGACGGTGCACGCCCCGCAATCGCCTTCCGCGCATCCTTCCTTGGTGCCCGTGCAGCGCAAGTCCTCGCGCAGGTGCTGCAGCACCGTGCGCGTGACGGGCACGTCGGAAACCTCGCGGATGGCGCCGCGGTAGTAGAAGCGGATGGGATGCGTCTTCATAGCCGAATCCTCGAAAGTGGGACCAGGCGCGCGTTACGCGATGACCGGCCAGAGGCCTCGCGCACGTGGATCGCCATCCATGCATGACCGAAGATAGCACCGACGCGCGGCGACGACATTGCTCGATGCTGATGGGCGCTATCAGCGGACCGCCATGACATCGATGCGATTCGTTTGCGCAGCGGAAGCAGCGGCGGGGCGCGGCGCACTGGCACCCAAGCCGAAAGCCATGGCGGGTATCGGGTTTACCCCGGCCGGGCGGCCGAAGAGGGAGGCAGTTATATTTGCCCTCGTGCGGCGCGGCGAGCGTCGTTTATTTCGATGCACGAGGGCAGCCCGGCGCCATGGCGCCGGGCCGCTTCTGGCTCAAACGGCGCGCAGGCGACGCCGATCGCGCCGACGCCACAGGCTGGTTGCGACCGGGATGAAGATCAGCACGAACGCGATGAGCGCCCACCCGGGCAGCAAGATGCCGAAGATCGGCGGGTAGACCGTCTCGCACAGGCCGCCGACCTTGAAGACGCTCGGCAGCCAACGGGCGGGCGGCAGGCTATCAACGACGGGCTGTAGTGCGTCGAAGCCGCAACTGAAACCCGGATTGAGCTGAATGTACAGATGCCGGGCGGCGCCGGCGATGCCGGCCACGGCGGTGATCACGATCAGCGTTTCGAACAGCGCGATGCCGCGCCAGCCTTTGCGCGCGGCGCCGACGAACGCGAAGAGGGCGATCAGCAGGAACAAATAGCGCTGAATGATGCACAGCGGGCATGGATCCTCGTGCTTCGCGAACTGGAGGTAGAGCGCGCCGCCGACGAGGCCCAGACAGACAAACCCCAGCAGCACGAGCAGGCTGCGCTCGCGGCGCAGGGAAGACGTATCGTTCATGAGTGGCGCGAGCCCAAGGATGGAAATCGGTAAATTCTAGGCGCTTTCGCTTAAACGATCGTTAAACGCGAGCAATCGTGATGCGGGCGGGGCCGGCGTGCCGATCGCCGGCTCGCTCGCGCGCACGCTCGCAGGCACTCAACGAATCGATTGGAGTACGCGCTCGACGGCGAGGGCTGTGGCGAGCAGCGCGTCATCGGCATGCGGCGCGGCGGCGAGCATGAGCCCGACCGGCGCGTCGCCGCGTGCATGACAGGGCAGCGACACGGCGCAGGCGTCGAGCATGTTGAACACGCTCGGGTTGCGCAAGATGAGCGCGTTGACGCGTGCATAGAAGGTGTCGTCGGCATCGCAATCGGCGACGCGCGGCGGCACGATCGGCACCGTCGGCGCGACGATCGCGTCAAAGCGCCGCCACAGCGTGCGCTGCGCGGTGTCGAGCAGCGCGGCGCGCTCGGCCAGCAAGTCGATGTAATCGGCGGCCGTCGCGGCTTCCCCTTTCTTGATACGCACGAGCACGCGCGGATCGTAGCGCTCGCCCTGTTCTTTCATGAGCGGACGGTGCCAAGCGTAGGCTTCCATCGCCGACAGGCCGAAACGATTAGCCCACGACGGTTGATCGAGCGGCGCGAAATGCACATCGGCGAGAATCGCGCCGGCGGCTTCCAGGTGTTTCGTCGCCGTCTCAAAGGCGGCGGCAACGGCCGGTTCCAAGTCGTCCGTGACGTAATGCGTGAGAACACCGAGACGCAGCCCCTCCAGCGGGCGGGCCTCCGGCACGCGCGGCTCGAGGCCTGCCAGGATGCGGTCGACGAGCGCGCAGCACGACACCGACACGCCGATCGGCCCGAACGAATCGAGCGTGGTCGACAGCGGCACGGCGCCTTGCCGCGGCACGCGCGTCGCGGTCGGCTTGAAGCCGGTCAACCCGCATAGCGCTGCCGGAATGCGGATCGAGCCGCCCGTGTCGCTGCCGAGCGCGACGGCGGCCATGCCGT
>JBQCDS010000462.1:0-2407 GCA_051961035.1 Trinickia sp.
CGTCGCACGGCGTGGCCAAGGCGGCGTGCAATTCGCCCAGGCGCCGTCCGATCGTACCCATGAGCGCTCGGTAACCCTCGAATTTGGCGGGATCGGGCTCTTCGTCTTCGGGTGCGAGCGCCAACTCGTCAACCACGCGACGCAAGTAATCGAGTGCCCAATTCCAGGCATCGCCCTGGTTATCGACGAACCCTTGCAGCAAGGCGAGCGTATGCGGCACGCCTTCGGGATCGACGCGCACGACTTCGCCGTAGAGCGGCGCCGTGTTCGCATAGCCGAGTTCCGTCAGATACCGGCTCATTTCGGCTTCGGGGTGGATACCGGCGATCAATCGCCGCACGAGCTTGAGCACGGCGCGCTCGCCGATCACGAGCGAACTGTTGCTTTGCTCGGCCGCTATCCAGCGAATTTCGGGCGCGTCGCCGAGCGCGTCGAGCTCGCTCAGCCGGTCGGTCGGCACGAACCGGATTTCGCTCTTTTGCACCGTGGGCACGACGGCTTGATCCCGTAGCTTATGCAGCACGGCGTGCGCGAAGAGCGGCAACGAAAAGGCATCGGTCAAGTGTCCGATGTTGCGGCCGCGCCGCACGCGAGCGAGTGCGAGCTGCATGAACAGCGGCACGGTGGTGTCCGTGCCCCAGGTGATCGCGAGCGGCAGCACGTAACGCTCGGTGTGGCGCCCAACGTCGGCTTCGATTTCGGTGAAGGCGAAGCCCGCGTCCGGGATCGTCGTCAACGCCGCGAGCTTCACGGCGTGAAGCTTTTGATCCTTCGACGCGAACCAGCGACGACGGGTGAGGTACGAGGGCAGCACCTCGGATTCGAGCAGCCGCACGTTCTCGGGCGTCGGGCCCGTTTGGCCGGCGCGCAGCACGAGCGTGACGAACTCGGGCAACTGCTGGGAACTGGGTTGCGCCCACGACGGGCGATCGTCGCTGCTACAGAGCAGGAACCACAGAAAGCCGTAAGGCGGAAATGTCAGCAGATACGAGAGCTGTCCAATCGCCGGAAACACCGAATCAGCCGTCATTTCCACGGGTACGCGGCCGGCGAATTCGGAAAGGTCGAGTTCCACCGCCTGCGGCGCGCGAGAAAGATTCGCGACGCACAGAATGGGCGCTTGACCTTCCATCTCGCGCAGATAGGCGAGGATCTTTCGATTCGACGGACGCAGAAAGCGAATCGTGCCACGGCCGAACGCGCGGTGGGAGCGGCGCGTGGCCAGCATGCGGCGCGTCCAATTGAGCAGGGAGTGAGGGTCGCGTGTCTGCGCTTCGACGTTGACCGCGTCGAAGCCGTAAAGCGTGCCCATCACGGGCGGCAAGACCAGCTGCTCGGGGTCGGCGCGAGAAAAGCCGCCGTTGCGATCCGACGACCATTGCATCGGCGTACGCACACCGTCCCGATCGCCCAGGTGGAAGTTGTCGCCCATGCCGAGCTCGTCGCCGTAGTAGATCACGGGCGTGCCCGGCATCGACAGCAGCAGCGAGTTGATGAGTTCGATGCGTCGGCGATCGCGCTCCATCAGCGGCGCAAGCCGGCGGCGAATGCCGAGATTGAGCCGCGCCCGCCGATCCGCCGCATAGGTATTCCACAGATAATCGCGCTCGGAATCCGTCACCATCTCGAGCGTGAGCTCGTCGTGATTGCGCAGGAAGATGGCCCATTGGCACGTGGGCGGCAGCTCCGGCGTTTGGCGCATGATGTCCGTGATCGGAAAGCGGTCTTCGCTCGCGATCGCCATGTAGATGCGCGGCATCAGCGGGAAGTGAAACGCCATGTGGCATTCGTCTTCTTGGCCGAAGTACTCTTGCACGTCCTCGGGCCATTGGTTCGCCTCCGCAAGCAGCATCCGATTTGGATATTCGGCGTCGATCGTCGCGCGAATCCGCTTGAGGACGGCATGCGTCTCAGGCAGGTTCTCGTTGCTCGTGCCTTCGCGCTCGACGAGGTAAGGCACGGCGTCGAGCCGCAGCCCATCGATCCCCATGTCCAGCCAGAAACGCATCACCTGCAACACTTCGCGCAGGACGGACGGGTTGTCGAAGTTCAGGTCGGGCTGATGCGAGTAAAACCGGTGCCAGTAATAGGCGCCCGCCACGGGGTCGTGCGTCCAGTTCGACGGCTCCGTATCGATGAAGATGACGCGCGTACCTTCGTACTTCTTGTCCGTGTCGGACCACACATAGTAGTTGCGATGATTCGAGCCGGGTTTCGCGCGGCGTGCGCGCTGAAACCACGGATGCTGATCCGACGTGTGGTTGATCACGAGTTCGGTCACCACCCGAATGCCGCGCGCGTGCGCGCCCTGAATGAAGTGGCGCAAATCCGCGAGCGTGCCGTAATCGGGGTGCACGTTGCGGTAATCGGCGATGTCGTAGCCGTCGTCGCGGCGCGGCGACGGATA
>JBQCDS010000463.1:0-2042 GCA_051961035.1 Trinickia sp.
CGCCTGAACGAACCCGTCCGTGTAACCGCTGTTGATGGCCGTATCGAGCCCGGCCGGACTAATGAGCGCCAGGCTCGCGACCTGCATCGGCGCGGCAACCGCCATCTGGATCGCGATGGCGCCGCCCATCGAATGCCCGACCACGTGCGCGGGCCCGTCCACGCCGGCGGCGCGCAGAAAGTTCAGCACGAAATCCGCCAAGGCGGCGATGGACGTGCCCGGCAATTTGGCCTGGCTCTGGCCGTGGCCCGGCAGATCCAGTGCGATTACCGGGTGTTGCTCGGCCACCGCGTCAAGATTGAACAGCCAATTGTTCAAGTCGCCGCCAAAACCGTGAATGAACAACACCGGCGTGCCGTGTTGCGGTCCGCGCTTCGCGTAGCGCACGCGGACACCCCCCACGTCCGCGTATTCGAACGACGGGCCGGCGTCCTCGTCGTCGCCGTCAGCCGCAGGTACCTCGTAGGCCGCAATGTAGGCTTCGATTTCCGCATCGCTGACGTCGTTGTCAGCCAGCACGGCCAATAGCGCCTTCACCGGCAGCGTCTCGCCGCTTTGCGCCACGATGCGGCGCAGCAGGCCGGTATCGGCGGCTTCGACGGCGTTGGAGATCTTGTCGGTGTCTACGTCCACCAGCGCTTCGCCCACTTCGATGCGTTCGCCTTCTTTCACGAGCCAATCCTGCACGGTGCCTTCGCGCATCTCGAGGCCCCACTTGGGCATGACGATGGGAGTGATGTGACCGGCCATCAGTGATGTCCTCCTTTGCGCTTGCCCAGCGTGCGGCGGGCCGCTTCCGCAATCTGCGCGCTGCTGGGGATGTAGAGATCCTCGAGCGTCGGAGAGAACGGCACGGGCACGTGCGGCGGCGCCACCATTTCGATCGGCCCCTTCAGTGCGTCGAAGATCTGCTGCGCGACCTGCGCCGAAATGTCGGTCGCCATGTTGCAGCGCGGGCTCGCTTCGTCCACCACGACGAGGTGGCCGGTGTTCTCCACGGATTCGAGCACGGTGTCCATGTCGAGCGGCGACAACGTGCGCAAGTCGATCACCTCCGCCTCGATACCTTCGTGGGCAAGCTGATTGGCCGCCTCGAGGGCGCGATGCACCATCAGCCCGTAGGTGACGATGGACACATGCTTGCCGTCGCGCACGACGTTCGCCTCGCCGAACGGAATGGCGTACGAGTTCTCCGGCACGTCGCCTTCGAAGCCGTAGAGGTTTTTGTGCTCGCAGAAGATCACCGGGTCGTTGTCGCGGATCGACTGGATCAGCAGCCCCTTGGTGTCGTACGGCGTGCTGGGGCACACCACCTTCAGCCCAGGGATGTGCGTGAACAACGGTGTCAGCATCTGCGAGTGCTGCGCGGCTGCACGAAAGCCCGCCCCGACCATGCAGCGGATAACAACGGGCGTCTGCGCTTTACCGCCGAACATATAGCGAAACTTGGCGGCCTGATTGAAGATCTGGTCGAAACAGACGCCCATGAAGTCGATGAACAAGAGTTCGGCGATGGGGCGCATGCCGCAGGCCGCGGCACCGATCGCGGCACCCACGTAAGCGCTTTCGCTCAACGGCGTGTCGAGCAGGCGGTCGCCGTGCTTCGCGTAGAGCCCTTTCGTGACGCCGAGCACGCCGCCCCAGGCGTCCTTTTCGCCTTCGGCGCCGGAGCCGCCGACAATATCTTCGCCGAGCATGATGACGCTCGGATCGCGGGTCATTTCCTGGTCGATGGCTTCGTTGATCGCCATCTTCATACTGAGTTTGCGGGCCATGATGCGTATGTCCTTTGATTCGTCGGGTTCGCGGGTCAGTACTTCACGTAGACGTCGGTGAGCAAGTCGGCGGGCTCAGGCTGCGGTGCCGCCTTCGCTTCGCGCACGGCACGCTCGATGAGCGAGGCCACCTCGCCGTCGACGTCGTCTAGTTCGCCCGGCGTCAGCACGCCGGCTTGCGTGACGCGCGCCGAGAAAATCTTCAGGCAGTCGCGATGGGTGCGAATGTCGTCCAGTTCGCCGGGCGCGCGATAGGTTTGCGCATCG
>JBQCDS010000464.1:0-6756 GCA_051961035.1 Trinickia sp.
CATACAGTTCCACCTCGCCGCCCAGGTGCGCGCTCAAGCGTTTGAGTGGATGGATCGGAGTGGGGCCGAAAGTCAACGGATAGAGTGGAAAGCGTTTGTGGTTCATCTTAGGCTTCGGTTTGGGGCAGACTTGCCGGCGTGCTGGGGTGCGCCGGCCGTCCCACCGGCGGCACACGGTTGACATACCCGGAAAATGTTATGCAAGTCGATACAAAATGAGCTTGCGAAATTGCCCCTCTTTGCCTACCGTTCATGCGACTTTGCTGGCTTCGAGTTAACGAACGGACGATACCTCGACTATGTGCGCAACGAAATTGCGTCCTAAAACGACGCGCGATTCTCCATCTTCCGGCCGAGGGACGCGCAAGCCGCGCCGCACCACGGCTGCGACCGGAGCAGGCGCGGCCGTGCCCATCGCCATTGCGCAACTCGACCGCATCGATCGCGCGATCCTCAAGCAGCTTCAGCGCGACGCGTCGATTTCGAATGTGGCGCTCGCGGAAAAGGTCAAGCTCAGCGCGCCGGCATGCTTACGACGGGTCGAGCGGCTGAGGGCAGCGGGTTTGATCCGAGGCGTGGTCGCACTCCTTGAGCCGAAGGCGGTGGGAGCGGGCATGCTCGTCGTCATTGGCATCGTGCTCGATCGATCGACGCCCGAAGCGTTCGCCGCGTTCGAGCATGAGGCGCGAAACGTATCAGGCTGTATGGAGTGCCACGTCGTCACGGGTGAATTCGACTACTTCATGCTCGTGCGCACGCGCGATAGCGAGAGCTTCAACCGGCTGCACGCGGAACAGTTGCTCTATCTGCCGGGCGTGCGGCAGATTCGCTCGTTCATGGTGCTGAAGGAAATTTTGTCGACAACCGAATTTCCTATTTGACGCAGCCGCAGCCAAGCGCAAGACATCAATGGGATGCGAGCCACCATTTTAATTAGGACTCCCAATTGATTTTTCGCTTCCCATATCGATACATCGTAGCGCGCCGAGCGCCGCCGTGATCCAGCGCTTGCCGTCCGGCGCGTGATAGCGCCGGCGCTAATTGCGATTCGGTTGCGATTAGTTAGGAGGACGAACTATTGCGCCGCGGCATGCCGAACCCGCCGAGCAGCGCCGCCAACGGCTGCTTCGGCGCTTTCGATTGCGGGGCCTCGTCCCGCTTCGCCTCTTCCTCGATGCGTGCCGACGGCGACGGCTCGTACGGCTTCAAGAAGAATTCGTCGATCGGCGCATGATTGACACGATGGGCCGGGCGCTCGTGCGAGCCCGTGCGGCGACGCCCCGAGCCCGATCGCTCCGATCGCTCGTCGCGCTCGCGCCGCCCGTGGCCATGCTGTTCTTCGCGGCCGCGGCGCACCGGTGTATCCACCGACAACTGCTGCACTTGCAGCGGCTTCTTGATCAGCTTTTCGATCTCGGCCAACTGCTTGCGTTCGTTAGGGCTGCAAAGCGACAGCGCATCGCCCGACGCACCGGCGCGCCCCGTGCGACCGATCCGATGTACGTAATCTTCGGCGTTGAACGGCAGATCGAAGTTGATGACGGCCGGCAGCTCCACGATGTCGAGCCCACGCGCGGCGACATCCGTGGCGACCAGTGCTTCGATTTCACCGCGCTTGAAAGCGTCGAGCGCTTGCATCCGCTCGTTTTGCGTCTTGTCGCCATGGATCGCCGACGCGACGACGCCGTCCCGCTCGAGCTGCCGAGCCAACCGGCTCGCGCCGATCTTGCTGTTGCAGAACACGATGACCTGCTTGAGCGAGCGCTCGCGAATCAATTGCACGACGGCGCCTGTCTTGTCGCCTTCGGCGACTTCATAGACAAGTTGCGTCACGTTCGTGGCCGTCGAGTTGCTGCGCGCCACTTCGATCGTCTGCGGGTTGCGCAGGTAGGTGGAGGCGAGCTTCTTGATTTCCGACGAGAACGTGGCCGAGAAAAGCAGCGTTTGCCGCTCCTTCGGCAGCAAATTCAAAATCCGCTGCAAATCAGGCAAGAAGCCCATGTCGAGCATGCGGTCGGCTTCGTCGAGCACGAGAATTTGCACCTGCCCTAGATTGGCCGTTTTTTGCTGCACGTGATCGAGCAGGCGCCCAGGCGTCGCGATCAGGATTTCGACGCCGCGCCGCAACTCCGCCGATTGCGGATTCATGTCGATGCCGCCGAACACCACGGCGCTGCGCAGCGGCGTGTGCTTCGCGTACGACTGGACGTTCGCCGCGACTTGGTCGGCCAATTCGCGCGTGGGCGTCAGAATCAAAGCGCGCACGGGGTGGCGGGCCGGCGAGGCGCTCGTGCTCGCGGCCGGCAACAGGCGCTGGATGATCGGCAGCGAGAAGCTGGCCGTCTTGCCGGTGCCGGTTTGCGCGGCGCCCATGACGTCGCGGCCGGCCAACACGACGGGAATCGCCTGGGCTTGGATCGGCGTGGGCGTGGTGTAGCCTTGATCGGTGACGGCCCGAAGAATCTCGGGGGCGAGACCGAACTGGTCGAAAGTCGCGGTGATAGGCGTGACAGCGGGATCGGACATTGTGGCGTTCGCTAAAAATGCGCCGCTATGGGGCGCTGCGTCGTTCGAGCGCGCGGCGGCGGCAGTACGGCCGCTCGATGAGATCGACATGAAGACGGAGCCAGGGTGAGTCTCGCGCGCTCGCGCCGAGGACGCCCGTCGGGACCGCGCTTCGCGCGGGGCCGGCTCCACCCGACGGATATGCCGCCGGAAAGGCCGGTATTGTAGCACCGCAAGGTTGCAGGGGCCGTGCCTGCTCCGGGCGGGCCGCGTGATGCCGCCCGATCGGCCGCCACGAATGGCCTGCGCCCGGCCCCTTTTGCCGATCAGCGCGTCGACACCGGCCGCACGGCGCCGGCGGCCGCCAGCGCACGCTCGCGCGCTTCGTCCACGCTCGCCCCTGTTGCCACGGCCACGCCCATCCGCCGCTTCTTGAAGCTCTCGGGCTTGCCGAAGAGGCGCAGATCGGCGCCGGGCACCGCCAGCGCCTCGCGCACGCCCTCGAACGCGATGCCGTCTTCGTCCAACCCGCCATAAACGACGGCCGAGGCACCGGGCGCGAGCAGCGACGTATCGACAGGCAGCCCGAGAATCGCCCGCGCATGCAGTTCGAACTCGGACAGACGTTGCGAGCGCAACGTCACGAGCCCCGTGTCGTGCGGACGCGGGCTGACTTCCGAGAACCAGACCTCGTCTCCACGCACGAACAACTCGACACCGAAGACGCCGCGCCCGCCCAGGGCCGTCGTGACGCGCTCGGAGACCTCTCTGGCGCGCGCCAGCGCCACGGGCGACATGGGCTGGGGCTGCCACGATTGGACGTAGTCGCCGTCGACTTGCAAATGGCCGATCGGCTCGCAAAACGACGTACGCACTTCGCCGCTCGCCGGATCGACGGCGCGCACGGTCAGCAGCGTGATTTCGTAATCGAAGGTGACGAATCCTTCGACGATCACGCGCCCGACGTTGACGCGCGCACCGGCGGTCGCGTATTGCCAGGCGCGATCGACGTCGAGCTCGCCGCGCACGACCGACTGCCCCTTGCCGGAGGACGACATGACCGGCTTGACGACGCACGGGTAGCCGATGCGCGCGACGGCCGCCTTGAACGATTCGAGCGAATCGGCGAAGGCGTAAGGCGACGTCGGCAATCCAAGCTCTTCGGCCGCCAGGCGGCGAATGCCCTCGCGATTCATGGTGAGTTGCGTGGCACGCGCGGTCGGGATGACTTCGGCGAGGCCTTGCGCTTCGATTTCCGCCAGGGCGCCCGTGGCGATCGCCTCGATCTCGGGCACCACCAAGTGCGGCCGCTCGGCTTGCACGAGCGCCTTGATGGCCGCGCCGTCAGTCATGTCGATCGTATGGGAACGATGGGCGACCTGGTGGCCGGGCGCATTCGGATAGCGGTCCACTGCGATCACTTCGACGCCGAGCCGCTGGAGCGCGATGATGACTTCCTTGCCGAGTTCCCCCGCGCCGAGCAGCATGACTCGCGTGGCCGCGGGCGAAAGCGGCGTGCCGATCCGTTGACCGATCTGCATGGCAAATCCCGTAAGGCGAAAGTATGGAAAGAGCGCGATGTTAACACGCGCGAGGACAGCCGATTTCGGCGGGTCCGGGTGGATGCGAGCGGCGTGGGCGGCCATCTTGGCCGGGACGGGATGCGGGCCTTGCGCGGCTCGCTCGCTTGCGACGTCGCGAGTGCGTTACCCTTACGCCTTCGCCAGTTTCAAAAGAAGGTTCGGGGTCATGCCGATTTCATTGATTGCGCCGGCGCTGCGACTCTCGCGGCGGCGCTTGTCGTCGCCCGCGTTGGCGCTCGCGGCCGCGCTCGCCGTTGCCGGATGCGCGATGCCGCAGCATCCGGACTCCGCCGCCGGCCCGAGCAATCCCCTCAATCCCGCCGCAGTCCAATTGCTCGACGATACGCGCTGGATCTTGCAAAGCGCGCAGACGAGCGAAGGCCGCCCCGCTTTCGATGTCCCCGCCGATCCGGCAGCCGCCCCCACGCTCGCGCTCGACGCGACGTCGGGCGAGCGCCTGGCCAGCGGCTTCACCGGCTGCAATCGGTTTTCGGGGTCATATGACCTGCGCAGCGGCGAACTCGTGCTCGGCGCGCTCTCGACAACGCGCAAAGCCTGCGCAGCGGGTGCCGCCCGCCTCGAGCACGCCTATCTCGACGCACTTGCGCACGTCGACACGACGCTCGTGCAGATGCGGCCGCCGCAGCAGATGCGCCTGATCGCGTCGAACGGCACCACGCTGACCTTCGCGCGCGAAGGCCGTTGATCGCCTCGGCGCTCGTCTTTCTCGAACGTTTCACATGCATACGGTAGTTTTCGGCTGGTTCGGCGTGTCGGCCCTTTGGTTCGTGCCTTTGGCCCTGCGTCTCGTCATCGCGGCGGTCATGCGCGACGCGCTTGCGGGCGGACGCGGCAAGATCCGGCTTTGGCTCGGCTTCGCGGGCGTCTTCGTCGGCAGCGGTGTGCTCGAAGCGGCGCTCGCGCCTCATACCGGCAACGCGCTCGGCCACGCGGTGCTCGGCGTCGCGCTGCGCGCGCTCGGCCACGGCGCGTTCGTCGTGGCTCCCCTGCTCGTGCTCGCCGGGCTGCCTTGGCTCATGGGCTTTTCTTGGCGCGGCGCGCTGCGTTGGGCGGATCGGGCGTTCGGGCTGGGGTTGAACATGGGCGCCGCATCGCCGCGCAACGCGGCGGGCGGAACGCGCGACGACGAGCCCCGGATGGTACGCGGCGGCGCGAGCGGTAACCTGAGCGGTTCCGTCATCCGTACGACGACCACCAACGCGATGGCGCCGAAAGCGACGGGTCGCTATGCGCGGCCCACGGTATGGCAGCCGCCGCCGGGTTCGGGCACGAAGGCGCGCACGGTCGCCACGCCGGGCACGGGGCGAAGCGCGCCGCGCGATCCACGCGGCATCAATGGCAAGCCGCTCGAGGCGGCGACGCCCGCACGGAGCGCGTTACCAAGCGCGGGTTGGAGCACGAACGATGGATTCGGCGGCGCTCGTGCCTCCAGGCCGGCGCCGGCTGTCGCATCCGGGGCGAATACGGCGGGCGGGGCGAACTGGGCGAATTCGGCGAACGCGCGGGTTCGCCACAGCGTGACCACCCGTCATACCACTGCGCCAGCGGCACAGGGACACCATGGCGCCACGTCGGCCCGGCCATCCGTAGCCGGCAGCGCATTGACGGCTGCGGCGAACTACGCCGGCGCCCGCGCGGCCCAAGCCACGGCAGCCGTCGCGGCCGCGCCGTCGGCCCAAGCTGCTTCGGTTGCTTCACTTTCCGGCTTGCAGTCCGGCTCGCAGTCCGGCTTGCAGTCCGGCTCTCCGTCCGCCGGCCCGTCGGCCTCGCATTCAGCCTCGCACCCGGGCTTGTATTCCGCTGAGCAATCGACCGAGCAACGCGCGCCAAACGCATGGCCGCAGCATCCCGCGCGGCCAGCGGCGCGGATGCGCGACATCGCGCATGACGCCGCTGTGCCGCCCGAGCCATCGCCCGGCGTGCTCGAAACACTGAAGGCGATCGAGGCAAACGCCGCGCAGTGGACGGCGCTCGCCGGTTCCAGCCTGGCGCGACGCGGAGCGGCGGCCACTGCGCCGCGGTCGCCTGTCGCCGGCCAAGACGCCCCGGGCCACGCCGGTCCCCGTGACACGGCACAGGCCAACGAGCGACTGTCGGCCGGCGCCGAGCGCGAATCGAAAACAGCGCAGCATGGCCAGCCGGCATCTGCGCCGATTACGCTTCCGGGCTCGCCCGTCGGCTACGCGAGCGAAGACGCACAGGACACGCCGGATTCAGCGGCCGTGCCGGACGACACGCCGCCCCGCGCCGCTAGCACGCCGCCTTGGGTGGAGAGCGAAGGCCCGCACGATGCGCCGATGAACGTCGCGCCGGCCGCCGACATGGCGCCCGCAGCGCACGCTCCACCGCCCCCGGCGGTACCTGTGCTGCCGGAGCTCGCCTCGGCCGAGCAATTCGACGCGCCCACATCGACATCGACGTCGACATTGCGCTCAACAGCCGTCTCGACGCGCGAACCGACGGCGCTCGCCGTGTCATCGGCGTCGATCGCGCAAGAGCCGCCGTCCGCGCCCGAAACCCAGGCAGGCGCCCCGCCGTGGCCGTTCGGGTCCGCGCCGGCAGAAACGGGAGCAACGGGAGCAACGGGAACAACGGTAGAAACCGCACGAACGGTACAAACGATAAACACAGCACAAAGCCCGTCCCC
>JBQCDS010000465.1:0-67218 GCA_051961035.1 Trinickia sp.
GTAGCGCGAATCGAGTGCCGCGGTTTCCTTGCGCACGCGCGTCACCATCGCATGGAGGCCGCCCGTCTCCTGTGCGCGATGCATATGAACGGCGCCAGCCGTGGGCTCGGCCGTGTCGGAGCGCATGTGGGCGTCGAACGCGCTGGCCTGCGACGAATCCGCCTCCCGTTCGGGGGCGGCCGGCATCGCATGGGCCGCAGTCTGGGCCGCGCTCGCGCCATTCGGTCCTTTCACCTCCGACAGCGCGGCGGCCGGAACGGCTGGGACGGCTGGGACGGTCATGGGAAACCTCTCTGATGATCGGCGTAGTACGCCGAGAACTCGGGTAGCGGGCGCCGCTCGCGCGGCGCCCAACCAGCTGCGCGGGTGCCGCTGCGCTACGTCAAGAGACGTGCGCGCCGCGCTGCAGATTTTGGCAGGCCGTGTCGATCGTGCTGCTTTCGCCTTGACGCGACGACATCACGGTCTTGCACATATCCTGCGTGTTGCTGACCTTCATCGATTCGACTTGGAACTGCTCTTCCTGGAGTTGAAACTGCTCCATTTCCTTTTGCATGTCGCCCGAATTGATGCTGACTGATCCGGCCATTTCCACTCTCCTTTCCGGTGAAATGTCACTGCTCCCGAGCCCCGGGAGCCCTCAACAACCGCGCGTTGCCGCGCTTCTTGCCCAAGCGAAGCGCACTCGCCTCGCGTGAACCCTTCTACGCTCGCGCTGCCTGCCCTTGGCTCTACTTCGCAAGCGCTAGCCCGGCGGCGCCGCGACGAAATCGTGCACGGCCGACGCGCTCACATCCATGAAAAACCGATCCGGCCCGCGCGCGAAAATCACGCGGTCATTGCCGATCTGCCGCACCTCGAGTCCGCCGGGCAAACGCGATCCTTCGAAGTAGCGCGCCCCGTCCGAGGTCTCGATGAAGCGCGTGCCGAGCCCGTCGTCGTAGACACCCACGATGTCGGGTACCTCGCCCGCGATCGGCGGCGCTTTCTTCGGCGCCGCCGGCGGCGCGCCCGCGTAGGCCACGCGGTCGATCACCTGCAGCGCCGGGCGCGCATCCTTCGCGAAGTTCGCCACGCGCTGCTGCAGCGAACGGCCGCCCGAACCGCCGATCAGCAGCGTTCCGTGGCCGCCATACGTCACCGTCAACGGCGTATCGCTGAAGTAAAGCCGCGCCGATCCGAGCAGTTCGTCGATCACATAGACGTCGCCTACCGTCGTTTGCGGAAACGTTTGAGCGATGCGCTGCACGCGGTCGCGATCCGACAATGCATTGACGTAGCCCGATACGACGAAGCCGGTGCTCGTCGGCTTCACGCTCACCTCCGGATAATCGTGCAGCGCCTGCCGTACCTCCTGCATGCGCTCCGTCGCGCTCGCCTGGAACCAGAACGGATCGGTCGCACCGATGGCCAGGTAAGCGCCGCCCGCCAATGCGAGCACGCCCCACAACACGCCGAGCCCGACCACGAAGCGGCGGCTCGCCATCCAAGCAGCCCACGGTGCCGCGGCCCATCGCGCGAGCCGATTGCCGCCCGCGGGGGATGCATCGGATGCGACGGCGGCCCGCGGTTGCGCCGCGGGCACGATGCCGAGCTTGAGCGTGCCGATTTCCACGACGTCGCCGTGCCGCAGCGCGCGCCGAGTCGAGTCGAGCGCCGCGCCGTTCAACGTCGCCTCGCCGCCACCGACGTTTTGAATGGAGACGGCGATCTGCCCGACCGACAATCGCAATTGCCGGGCAGCGACGTCGCGATCGGACACGATCACGTCGCACTGCGCGGCCGAGCCCACCCAGTTCTCGCCAAGCTTGAGCGCCAGCGTGCGGCCCATGAGCGGGCCGCTCAAGAACGACAGGCTCCACGGCGCCTTCATCGAAGACACCGCGGCGGCCTGTTTCGGGGCGGACATCGCTTCGCTGCTCATTCAATGCTCCGTGGCGAGCGCCGGCGCGACCGACGAAACGATCTTCGGCGCCCGCTTGTTCGAATCGTCCGGCGCGGGGGGCTCGGCCGACATGCCCGGCGTCGATGCCGGCGCCGCGCTCGACGGCGGCGTCGCCGGCACCGCGCTCGGCGGCACGACCCACGGCGCCGGCGCCTTGTTCGGCAGCGCCTCGTCCGAATTGAACGGCTGCCCCGGCAGCGGCGGCTCGACACCGAGCGGAATGCCGTTCGGCTCGAATGCGCTCGCGGTCTGCACGACGCGCGGCGTGAGCAGATAGAACCGATCGGTGCGCGAGCCGTCCTTCTTCGTGTATTTGAAGAGATTGCCGATCCACGGAATGTCCGATATCCACGGAATGCCCGTCTTGTTCGTCGTGCGCGTGTCGTTGTTGAAGCCGGCGATGAGCAAGCTCTTGCCCTCGTCGATCATCGCCTTCGTCACGATGTTGCGCTCGATCACGGCCGGCACTTGCGTCACCGTCAGCGTATTGCTCAGTTCGCCGTCGTCGATGTCGATCGACATCATCACGCCCGGTTTGCCGCCGTCGCTCACGATGCGCGGCGTGACCTTCACGCTCGTGCCCGTCGTGATCCCATAGAGCGACGAATCTTGATAACCGGCCACCTGCACGTAGAACTCGGTCAGGTTCTCGAGGATCGCCTCGTTGTTGTCGAGCGTCAGAATCATCGGCTTCGACAAGGTCTGCGCCTTGCCCTTTTGCTGCAGCAAGTTGATGCGCGAAAGCAGATAGTTGCGCATGGCCCCGCCGATCGACGCCGTCAGCGCCATCCCGAGCGGCGTCGAGGCACCGGTTTGGCCCGCTTCGGTGTTGGTGCTGAACGACAAAGGCGGATTGCTGCCGTCGCCGAATTGGAAGTCTCCGTTCGGCGTATGCAGCCGCCAATCGACGCCGAACGAGTCGAGCGCGCTTTCGTCGATGTCGATGATCGTCAACCCGACCTCGATCAGCCGCGGCCGCGCATCGAGGGCGGAGATCAGTTGCGCGTATTGCGGCATATGCTCGGGCACGTCGCGCACGATGACCGCGTTCGTCCCCGCATCGGCGACGATCTGCGGCAGCGAAACCGGCTGCCCGTTGCGTCCCAGCGCATCCGTTGCATCGCTGCTCGGCGTTTGCGTGGCGGCGGCCGCGCCGAGCGTCAACCGCGGCACGTTGATCGTATCCCCGGACGAGAGCTTGACCTGCCGATTCGTGCCCCCGAGCCGCGCGCCGTAGCCGGGCAGGCCTCCGTTGAGGTCATTCTTGCCGAACAGGCGGCCAAGCGTCGTCGCCACCCCGGGAATCGTCACTTCCTTGCCCGAACGATTGATCTGAAAATCGGTGGCATACGCATAGCGCAGCGGGAAGGCGCGAATCTCCGCCCGATCGAGCCCGCGGCTCGGGTCGGTAATCGTCGAGATCGCCTGCCGAACGAGTTCGACGTAGCGCTGCGGGCCCGACACATAGATCGTGTTTTCCCGATCGCTGATGATGAGCGGGAACCGCTTGTCGGGAATGCGCATCGCCTCGAGCGTGCGCGAAAGCTCACCGGCACTGCCCCTCGGAATCGGAAACACCTGTGTCTGCCCGTCTTCGGCACGATCGATGTAGAGCAGCGACCCGTCGAAGTAATACGTGAGGCCGTACGTCGCACAGACGCTGCGCAGCGTCGCCAACGGCGAGCCCGAAAAATGCCCGCTGATGGTGCCGTCGATCTTCGAATCGATGACGGCCGTGACGCCCTGCGCCGAGGCGAGCTCGCGCAGGAAATCGGACACCTTCTTGCCGTCGGCCACGATCGTATAGAGACGATCGCGCCACTGCAGCTCGGCCGCATGCGCGACGCGCGGCGCACCTAGCATGCCGGCGAGCGACAACGCGAATGCGCCGAGCGCGAACTGCGAGAACAGCGAGACGCTGCGCAAACGGGCAGCATAGGCGCGGCGCGCCCGAGGAGTAGGCATCTGCGTGCTCAAAACAACCTCGCGAAAGACTGCTGACCGAAGAGCAGAACCGAGCGCCCGATCCAACCGCCCGTCATGATGATCGCGACCATGACCGCGATCATGCGGGCGGCCAAACCAATCGTTTGGTCCTGCAGTTGCGTCACGGCCTGCGCCAAGGCGACGAAGAGCGCCACGCCGGCCGCGACGAGCACGACCGGCAGCGACAGCATCAGCACGAGCAACAACGCCTGACGCGTAATGTCCAATATCGTTTCGTTAGTCATCGAGTGAGCGCTCCTCTTGAGGCTGCGATGCTTGCTGCCGTGCCTTACCCTGCCTTACCGTGCCTGCTTCGCCGTACGCGCTAGCGCGGCGTTGCCCTATGCGATCGCCGGGTTCGACACCCAGCCGATGGTGTTCAACTGAACATCCTCTTCGAGTTCCTGATAGGAGAGCACCGGCAAGTCGGGCAGCACGGCCGCCAGCGTGGTCCGCACATAGCGGCGCACGTTCAGCGAAACGACCACGGCCGTGCGCACCGACGTCGCACGCTTGCGCGGCATGCCGCCGCTGGCCGCGCTTCGATGACCGTCGAACAGCGCCCGCACCTGCCGGCACACGTCGTCCTTGACCTCGTGCGCGAGCCCGAGCACGTTGCCCTGCTTCGTGCGCAGCACGGCTTGCTCGAAGCGCTCCTGCAACACCGGCTCGAACAAGATGACGTCGAGCTTGCGCGCATTGCCCACGTGACGATCGGTGATCATGCGGCGCAGATCGACGCGCACGAGCTCGACGAGCGCGATCGTGTCGTCGGGCTCTCGCGGCGCCCAGGTGATCATGCTTTCGAAGATGATGCGCAGATTGCGGATCGGGATGTCTTCGAGCAGCAGGCGCCGCAGCACCTCGGTAATGCGCTGCAGCGGCACCAAGCGCATCAGCTCGGCGACGAGCTCGGCGTAGTCGCGCCGCACGAGCCGGATCAGGTGCTGCGCCTCCTGAATGCCGATCAGCGCCGCGGCATGCTTGCGCACTTCGCTCTCGACGTGCCTCGCCAGCACCTCCTCGGTGCGCAGGCCGGCCAGTGGCGCGGGCACGGCCGCATCGGCTGAGAAAACCGATTTGACGCGCGGCGGCGGCGCTTGCTGAACGCGAGGCTTAGCGGGCTTCGCATCGAGCGGCAGCCAGACGGGCTGAAAGAACGGGCCGAACGGCTCCCCCGGCACGCGTTCGACACTATCGGCCAGCGGCGTGACGCCGTCCCACAGCAGCCGCTCGGGCTGCACTTGCCCTTCCGACGCCAGCACGTCCTGAACGAACACTTGATAGCGCCCCTCGAGCAATGCCGTTTCGAACGCAACGTGCACGCGTGGAAAGATGGGCCCGATGTCGGCTTCGACGTTCGACTTCGCCACCGCCAGCGCTTCTTGCAAGCGCACGAGATTCAGGTGCGGCGAAAGCGTCCGCGCCAGCGTGACGGCGAGCGGCGACGTCACGCCCGACGTATGGGGGCCGACTTGCGCCTCGTGCTCGCCGGCGGCGATCGGCTCGGCCAGCGTGATGAGCGTGAGCGGCGGCATCGTCTTGCGACGGCGCAGCAGCAGTGCCCCGCCGCCGCCCGTCGCGAGCGCGAGCCCCCCGAACGACCAGGCAGGAAAGCCCGGCACGAACGCGAACGCCAGCAGCACGGCGGACGCGATCAACAACGCGCGCGGATGCGCGGTGACCTGCTTGCCGATCTGCTCGCCGAGCTGACTGTCGTTGGCGTCGCGCGTCGCCACGCGCGTGGTGACGACGCCGGCGGCGATCGAGACGAGCAACGACGGAATTTGCGCCGACATGCCGTCGCCGACGGTCAGGATGGCGTAGCGATGCAGCGCATCGGACACGCTCATGTCTTTCATGATCGTGCCGACGGCGATGCCGGCCAGAATGTTGACGAACGCGATGACGGTGCCGGCGATGGCATCGCCCTTGACGAACTTCATCGCGCCGTCCATTGCCCCATGCAGTTGCGATTCCTGCTCGAGCCGCTCGCGGCGATGCTTGGCTTCCTCGGAACTGATGATGCCCGCGCGCAGATCGGCGTCGATGCTCATCTGCTTGCCGGGCATCGCATCGAGCGAGAACCGTGCCCCGACTTCGGCGACGCGCTCGGAGCCTTTCGCGATGACGATGAACTGCACGATCGCGATGACGAGGAATACGACGCCGCCGACGACGAAGTTGTTGCCGACGACGAGCCGCCCGAATGCATCGATGATGTGCCCCGCATTCGCGTGCAGCAAGATTAGTTTGCACGACGCGATATTCAGCGACAGACGCAGCAGCGTCGTGAACAAAAGCATCGCGGGAAACGAAGAAAAGCTCAGCGCCGACGGCAGATACGTCGACACGGTGAGCAGCACGATGCTGATTGCGAGGTTCAGCGAGATGAGCGCGTCCATGGCCGCGGTGGGCAGCGGCAGCACGAACAGCGCGACGACGATCGCCATGAACCCGGCCAACGCGAGATCATAGGGCCGTACCGGGCGCCGCGCATCATCGGCGCCGCCCGCACTCGGCCACCAATCCTTCATTTGCTTTCTGAGCGCCGCCACGGACATGAAATCCCTCGCTGAAAAAAGCCTGCGCGGAAACGGGAATCCGCGACGAAAAGTGTAAGAGCCGGGAGGGGTGCGCCTCAATCGTGAGATTCGTAGTAAATCGCGCGTCGACGAGCGCACGAATGCAAAACACTACTGAACAGTGCAGTTCCTTCGTATATGGGCACGCGGCTATAGTCGAAAACCATGAAACGGCGCTCGAGCATTCGAGTCAGGCCGCTGCTCACGAGAAGGAGGACCGCATGGCGAACCCCGAGGCGCGCAAGCGCCTGCCGAAAAGAAGCAGCGAGCGCGATGCGCGGCACGCGATCGACTTCATCGAAGTGGCCGATTGCGCGCTCGTCGTCAGCAAGCACGCCGCTCGCCACGGCGAGGCGAACGGCAGCGACCGCGTCTCCGAAATCGCAACCGATCTCTCTACGGCGCACTCGGCGCATGAGCGCAAGCAGTTGTTGCGCATCGCGCTGCGCACGATCGGCTTCGACTGGTTTTGCTATTGCCGCCTCACGAGGCTCGGCGAGATGGTGAACCGCGCGCGCTACTTCGACCTATGCTCGCCGCCGGGCTGGGCGCAGCGCTACGTCGATCAGCGCTATTTCGACGTCGATGCGCGCATGGCCTTTGCTTGCCGCCATGACTGGCCGCTCGTCTGGGATTTGGACGTATTGGCGGCCGAGCACGCAAACATGGCCGAATCGAACGAACGCACCCAGCGCTTTCTCGAAGATGCCGAGCGCTGCGGCACGCGCAGCGGCATCGCGTTCGGGCTCGTCGATCCGGCGAGCCTCGAGCACAGCGTCATCATCTTCAGTTCGGCGAATCCGACGAGCGATTGGATCAACGACCGCGTGGTCGGTCAAGCCTACGCGCTCGGCCTGGGCGTGCATGCTTTCCTCGCCGAGCAGATGGCAGCGACGGCCCAAACGCCGATGCTGTCCGATCTGCAGCGCCGCATTCTGAACTTCACGGCCAGCGGCCTCAGCGACCGCGAAATCGCGCAGCAGCTGAACATGTCGTGCAGCAACGTCGACTATCACATGCGGCAGATCCGCAAGAAATATGGCGTGCTGAACCGCGTGCAGCTCGCGTATCTCGCGGGACGGCTGCTCGTCGTCTGATTCCCATGTCCGCCACTTTGGCGAGCGTGCCGCCCAAAGCGGGCACTGCGCGCACCGCCCCGCCCACGCCCGCATCGGTTGCGACCCAGCCGCTAGGCACTGCGTCCGCGCTGCCGCGCATCAGCCCATTGGCTGCCCATGCGTTGAACCGCGCCTATGCATGGCCGTCGCCGTTCGCATTCGCCGTCGCGCAGGGCCACTACGAACTGCGATGGCAAGCCGATGCCGAAGTGCGTGCGCCGGGGCACGTCTACGCGTTTCGCTTCGGGCCGGCCGAGGGCTGCTTCGTGCTCGATTCGATCGGCGAACATGCGTTGATCGGCGATGCCGCGACGGACAGCGTGCCGGCAGAGATTCGCTGCGCACTGATTGCCGATGCGCTCGCGCCGCTCATCGATGTGCTTGAACGAAGAACGCGGCAACGCATCGAGCTCGGCGTCGCACCCACCGAGCCGCCTTCGAAAAACGAGCTCATACGCGACCACGACGCATTGCGCTTTTGCGTCACCCGGCCCGACAGCGAATGGCGCTGCTGCGGCGCGCTGCGCTTCACCGAGGAACGCTTTTTGGGCCTCGCCTGCCCCGCCGAGCCGCCGCCCCCAACACTCGCCGATACCGATTTCGACCAGTTGCCGATCGCGCTGCGCTTCGTGCTCGGGTCGACGATGCTCAGCATTGCCGAGCTGCACTCGATCGCGCGCGGCGACATCATCGGCATCGAACGCTGGCAGTCGCTCGGCCAAGCCCTGCGCTGCACCGCGACGACGAACGAGGGCCATGTCACCGTGTCGGCCCGCGCTGTCGGCTCGCGCATCGTCATCGACCAAATCGAGGAGAATCCCGTGACGTCATCCTCACGGCCCGACGCGCCCGCGGCTGCGGCCGCGCCTGCCGCTTACACATCGAATGCGATCGCGGGCGATGCACAAGCCGGTGACGCCGGTTCCGCATTCGCCGGAGAGCCCGGCGCCTTGATTCGGATCGACGCGCTCGAGGTACGCGTCACGTTCGAGCTCGACGAGCGCTCGATGCCGCTCGCGCAACTGAAAGCGCTCAAGAGCGGTTACGTCATCGAACTCGAACAGCCGCTCAATCAAAGCACCGTTCATATTCGCGCGAACGGCACGCTCGTCGGGCAGGGGCACCTGATCGCCGTCGGCAACAAGCTCGGCGTGCGCGTGTCGCGCTTCTCGGAGAGCGGCGATGAGTAACATGCCGAGCCCGGTCACGATGCTGTTTTTGATCGTCGCGCTCGGCACCATTCCGTTCGCCGCGCTGATGGTGACGAGCTACACGAAGCTCGTCGTCGTCCTCGGCTTGCTGCGCACCGCGCTGGGCGTGCAGCAAGTGCCGCCGAACATCGTGCTGAACGGCATCGCCCTGATCCTGACGATCTACATCATGGCCCCCGTCGGCAGCGCGATCGTCGACACGATGCAACAGAGCCACGTCGCGATCGACGGCTCGATGAGCATCGACGACGTAATGGCGATCGGGCAATCGATTACGCCGCCGCTGAAGAAATTCCTCTCGCAGCACACGGTACCGGGCGAGCGCAATTTCTTCATGCGCTCGGCGACGGCCATTTGGCCCACGGAGCGCGCGCAGTCGCTCAAGTCCGACGATCTCATGGTGCTCGTGCCGAGCTTCATGCTCTCCGAGCTGACACGCGCGTTCCAAATCGGCTTCGTGATCTACGTCGTCTTCGTCGTCACCGACCTCATCGTCGCGAACGTTCTGCTCGCGCTCGGAATGCAGATGATCTCGCCGACGACGATCTCGATTCCGTTCAAGCTGCTGCTCTTCGTCATGCTCGATGGCTGGTCCGTGCTCGTGCACGGGCTCGTGCTGTCGTATCGCTGACGCACCGGGAGACGCCGATGTGCCGAACGCTCGCCGCCGTTCTCGTCGCACTGCTGCTCGGCATCGGCTCGAAAGCCGCGCGCGCCGACGATTTCCTGGCGCTTGCGATGCGTTGCGCGCCGACTGTCGACGCGCACACGCTCGCCGCGCTCGTCAGCGTGGAATCGGGCTACAACCCCTATGCCATCGGCGTCGTGGGCGCCCATCTCGTGCGGCAGCCGACCTCGCGCGAGGAGGCCGAAACCACCGCGGCAAACCTCGCCCGGCTCGGCTACGACTTCAGCCTCGGGCTCGCGCAGGTCAATCGCCGCAATCTCGCGCGCTTCGGCGAAACCACGACCTCGATCTTCGATCCGTGCGCGAACTTGCGCGTCGCCGGGTCGATCTTGACGGAATGCTTCGCGCGCGCGGTCCATATCGTAGCCGACGAGCAATATGCACTGCGCAAAGCGCTCTCGTGCTACTACAGCGGCAACTTTTCGACGGGATTCGCGGCGGGCTACGTCGAGCGCGTCGTCTCGCATGCGCAGGACGACGGGCATCATGAAGTGGCGCCGATTCCGATCGCGCCAGGGGGCGTACCACCTCCCCAATCGATGCCGGCCCGGCACGCGCGCGAACGCGCCACACCGGCGCCGGCTACTCGTCTTTCGCGCTGCGCGCCGGGCATCGTCGTGCTGTCCGATTGCGCGGGTGAAAGTGGGTCGCGCAGCGGTACGATCCGGATTTTGCAGTGACCGCGCCGCATCGGCCCGAGGCAGAACGACCCAATAAACGGCTTTGGCGAGCGCCGATTCAAAGGGCATCTTTACCTGCCGAAACCCGCGCCGGCTGTACGTCTTACCGATAGTGGCCACTGTGAAATGCAGGCATACGGGCTTTTCGTAGTTCTCCCTCGCTGGCCCGCGCAAATCCCTGGTCGGACTACTCGTTCGACGCGCGCCTGAATGCGCCTCCCGCTGGATACTGTTGCCTCTCGCGGCCCTCGGGCATGCGTGCGCTCACTGGATGGAGGGAGAAAGATGAGTCAGTACGGCGCCATCGATGCAGATACCGATGCTTCGAACTTCCTGGTGTTCGGCGATGCCGAGCTCGACAGCGCGGCCGATGCGCCGCTCGATGACGACGTGCCCGAAGGCCAGAGGCTCGCGGGCATCGCGCACGATCTAGCCAAGGTCGGTACCGCGCAGGCGCGGCACGCCCTGCTGCGCCCCGCATTGCGCGCAGCCGGTTTCGAATCCATCTGCTACATGCGCGTCTCGCGCATCGGCGACACGATCAACGGGATCGTCTACTTCAATGCGTTCTCACCGAACGGATGGGCGCAACGCTATTTGCGAGAGCGCTTCTATGAAATCGACGCACGCCTCGCCTATTCATGCAGGCACGAGTGGCCCATGCTATGGGATCTGTCGTCGATCGCATCGACAGGATCGGCGGCCAGCGCCAGCGCCAGCGCCGGCGCGACGAGCATGACGAGCTCAGCGGCCGCGGACCGAGCCGAACGCTTCGCCACGGCGGCCCGCGATGCGGGGACGCTGTCGGGCGTCTCGTTCGGCCTTGGCACGCCCGACGCGCTCGACACTTGCGTCGTCATGTTCGCCAACTCGCAGCCGTCGAAGGCGCGGCTTCCCGATATGTCGATCGGCCATGCCTACGCGCTGGCCGTCGGCCTGCACGAGTACCTCACGCTGCGCGCACCGCACATCCAGCGCCCCGCCTCGATCGCCGAGCTCACCGACATTCAGCGCTCGATCCTCGAGCTCGTGACGCTCGGCCTGAACGATCGCGACATCGCGGACCGGCTCGGCACCTCGCATCACAATGTGGACTACTATCTGCGCCAACTGAAGAAGCTCTACCACGCAACCAATCGCGTGCAGCTCGCCTACATCGCGGGGCGCGTGCTGGGCGCGCCAAACGCAGCCCGGCGTTGACCCTGGCGGTAGGCCTACTACCGCTTCACCGCTTGCTCCATCCCCAGCGCGCAGCGAGGTAAGCCAGCTGCGCGCGGTTTTCGACGTTGAACGTTTTCTGGAGCACCTTGACGTGCTGCGCGACACGGTGCAGCGAAGCCATCACCTCCGCGGCGATCTCGTGATCGGATAGCCCTTTGACGAGCCGCTCGAGCACGGCCGATTGCTCGTCGGTCAGCACGACGATACGCGCGCAGCGCGCACAATCGTCGACATAGGGCTGCATCAGACGGCCGATGGTCATGCTGGCAGCCAACACCGTGCCCATGACGCGATCATCGATCCAATGGGTGTCGCAGGCATGGGATGTCAGATCGACGGCGACGCGTAGGTCGGCGCGCGGCGCAGGCAGCCCGAGAATCAGCCCACAATGCATTCCCTGTGCACGTAATGTCGAAATGAGGCTGCGCACGCGCGGGTCGTTCGTATTCGCGTGCGCCTCCAGATGGTCGATATTCCAGGTCACCGGCAACCCGCTTTCGCGCAATGCCGCGAGACGCGGATCAATCTCGTATAGGCGGCTTTTCAAATAGGTCGTCACATGCCCGGCATTCGCCATCTCGCGCATGAGGTGGGCACGCAAAATGCGGCGCCCTATCGTCTCCAACGCCATGTAGGAGAACGTCGAAAAACCCGCCTGCTGCAGGCGTTCGCGGCATTCGCGCAGCTCACGTTCGTGCGCATCGTTTTCGAGCGCCGGTTCGAATTGGCGCAAATAGGCGACGGCGTCACCTTGCGAAAACCATACGAGCGCCGGAAATTCGTCTTCAGTTGTCATCAGCGAATAACCCACCCACCGGTATCGTTTTTTTGCGTTTATTATTACGCGATGTTACGCGCGCAAACGTAGTGGAATCAAACTACGGTTACACCGCGTGACGTGAATCTCGATCGGAGGCTCATCGATGCACTACCCTGCATTGCGCAAGGACGACTCCGCACTTGCGCCGCTTTCGCATTCGTGCGGCGCCGAACCGCCTGCAACGGGTCGTGACCGGACGATCGAGGTCGTCTGGTGCAACGATCCGCGACAGTTGAGCTTGACCGCGCGGCACGCGCCGCGTCTCGGCATCGCGACCGCACTAGCCGCCGCTCAGAGCGCCTGCGAGCGCAGCCGGATGGTCAACGGCATGCTGCACTTGATCGGATTTTCCACGTTCGCTTATTTCGCGCTCGAGTTCGCGCGCGAGCGCGTCGAACGGCTGTTCTTGCACGAGGCATTCATTCCCGGCACCTACCGCGGCGATTACGTGCGCGAACGCTATCACGACGTCGATCCGCGCACGGCAGCGGCGCGCCAGGGCAGGCTCCCGCTCGTCTGGGATCTGCAGCAGTTGCATGCCCGACCGCCGAGCTTGGCGCGCAGCGAGGCCGCGCAGGAAGGGCTCGACGGATTCATCAAGATGATGCGCGACGACGGCATGCGCAGCGGCCTCATGTTCGCGATGTCGATACCGGGCACGCGGATGCATGCCTTCATGAGCTTCACGGGCCAGTGCCGGACCCGCGATTGGATGACCTCGACCACGCTCGAGCAAGCGCTCGCGATCGGCCTATCCGTTCATACGGTCGCTTCGCAGCAATTACGCACCGCGGCGCGAGAGCGCACGGCCGAAGATCTCACGCAGTTCGAGCGCGAGTTGCTGCTCGGCATCGCCGAAGGGGCATCGGACAAGGAGATCGGGCGCCGCCTCGATACGAGCGCGCATAACGTCGACTATCACCTGCGCAAGCTGCGTAAGCGTTTCGGCGTCGCGAACCGCACCGAACTGACCTATCTGACCTCCAAGCTCGAGCTTATTTGAGCTTCACGGTAGCCCGCTGGGCAGCGCGGGCGATCGGGCGAACGGTCACTCGTCCGCTATTCCGCGACGGCCTCAGCCCGTCTGCGCACGTGGCGGCGCCGGAAAATGGACGCCCGCGCGCTGCGCCGCCGCCGTGATGTGCGCCTCGATGCTGCGCCCCGCGGCCTCGCAGTCGCGCGCCTTCAATGCATCGAGAATCGTGCGATGTTCGCGATAGGTGGACTGCAGCAGTTCCCGTCGATAAAACGGCAAGCGCTGGCTCTCCTTCATGATTTCGCTGCTGCCGCGCAAGATCGCTTCGATGGCTTCGTTGCCGGCCACGGCGATGATGCGCATGTGGAAGGCAAAGTCGAGCCCGGCCGCCGTGTCGAGATCGCCCTCCGTCAGCGCCGCGTGCAGTTGCGCCATGTTCTGCTCGAGCGACTCGATGACTTCATCGGTCATGGCGAGCGCCGCCATGCGCGCCGCGAACCCCTCGAGCGCATAGCGCACCTGATAGGTATCGGGCAACGACGACTGCTCCGCGAAGCGCCAGGCCGGCCCCGTCTCGGCGCGCGAGCGCTGAACGTAGACGCCCTTGCCCGCCCGTATCGTCAACATGCCGAGCGCCTCGAGCGTCGATAGCGCCTCGCGCAGCGCGGCGCGACTGATATCCAGTTCTTCGGACAGTTGCCGCTGGGCGGGCAGCGCGCTGCCGACCGGATAATCGCCGCGCTCGATGCGCTCGCGAATCGTCTCGGTCGCGGCTTCCGTCACCGTCTGAGTAGTGCTTCGCATGGGCCGAAAAATCCCCTGGTCGGACCAGCATTGTAACGCGGCTCCGCGCGGTCGCCGCGACCCGTCGCGCGCTTGTCACAAAGCGGGGGTATACCACTACCGTCATCGGGCTTGACGTGACTATATCGGCTTCCTAATCTTCGCCATAAGCACACCGGTCTTACCAGTTAGACCAGAGAATTTCCCGCCCGCCACCGCTACGACCTCGTCCTGGAGAAAGCCGTGTTCAGATTCCTCAATTCGCTATTCGGCCGCGTCATGATTGCGCTCGTGGCCGGCATCGCGCTCGGTGCAATGTTTCCGCACTTCGCACAATCGCTGCGGCCGTTCGGAGACGGCTTCCTCAAACTGATCACGATGATCATCGGGCCGATCGTGTTCTGCGTCGTGGTGAGCGGAATCGCCGGCGCAGGCAACCTGAGAAAGGTCGGGCGCGTGGGCGGCAAAGCCATCGTCTACTTCGAAGTCATGACGTCGCTCGCGCTGATGATCGGCGCGGTGCTCGCGCTCGTGTTCAAGCCGGGCGCCGGCATGAACGTCGACGTTCATTCGCTCGACGCGCAAGCATTGACGACTTACACCGAGCATGCCAAGAGCTTGAAGGACGTCGCCGCGTTCTTGCTGAAGATCATTCCCTCCACCGCGTTCGATGCGTTCGCGAGAGGCGACATCCTGCAGGTGCTCGTGTTCGCTGTGCTGTTCGGTTCGGCGCTGTCGCTGCTCGGCGACAAGGCCAAGCGCGTGAGTTCGCTGATCGACGAGCTCGCCCAAGTGTTCTTCCGCATCATGGGCTTCATCATCAAGCTCGCGCCTCTTGGGGTGCTGGGCGCCATCGCCTTCACGACGGGCACCTACGGCGTGGCGTCGCTGAAGCAATTGGGGCTGCTCGTCCTCGTCTTCTATGCGAGCTGCGCGCTGTTCGTCGCGATCGTGCTGGGCATCGTCATGCGGCTCGCCGGATTCAACGTCTTCAAGCTCGTCCGCTACCTGCGCGAAGAACTCGTGATCGTGCTCGGCACGGCGTCCTCGGATGCGGTGCTGCCCCAAGTGATGCGCAAGCTCGAATGGATGGGCGTCAAGGATTCGACGGTCGGCCTCGTCATTCCCACCGGCTATTCGTTCAACCTCGACGGCTTCTCCATCTACCTGACGCTGGCCGTGCTCTTCATCGCGCAGGCCACCAACACGCCGCTGTCGATGCACGACCTGATCGTCGTCATTCTGATTTCGCTGATCACGTCGAAAGGCGCGCACGGCATCCCCGGCTCGGCGATCGTGATCCTGGCGGCCACCTTGTCGGCCATCCCCGCGATCCCCGTGCTCGGCCTCGTGCTGATCCTGCCGGTCGACTGGTTCGTCGGCATCGCCCGCGCCCTCACCAACATGATCGGCAATTGCGTAGCCACGATCGTCGTCGCCGCCTGGGAAAAGGACATCGATGCAGCCCGCGCTCGCCGCGTGCTCGATCGAGATCCGGCGCTGCGCTTCGTGCAGGAAGTGGCCGTGCCAGAGCTCGATACGCCGGCGCAAGGCGCCCCCGCGGTCTGATCCGCGCATCGCTCCAGAAACACGCCGCATCCCTCTGCCCTACCCGGAACCGAAGGGGCCGCCCGGCCTCTTCGCGAACGCAACCTCGAACGGGGCGGCTCCTGGCTCCCCGCTCCACGCTTCTCATCGACCCCCATCATGGCTATCCCGACCCTCGATCCCAACGCGCCCGATTTCACGCGGCGCTGCCTGAACCTGGCCGATTCGCGCCTCGGCGCCAAAGCGCTCGTCGCCAGCGACGAATTCTTCGCACCGAAGGAGCGCATGCTGGACCCTCAACCCGCCGTGTTCATCCCCGGCAAGTACGACGATCACGGCAAGTGGATGGACGGTTGGGAGACGCGCCGCAAGCGCACCACCGGGTATGACTGGTGCGTCGTCAAGCTTGCGCGAGCGGGCGTCGTGAAGGGGCTCGACATCGACACGAGCCATTTCACCGGCAACTTCCCACCCGCCGCATCGGTCGAGGCCGCTCGCGTACCGGCCGGCGAACAGCCGAACGAAGCGACGCAGTGGACGGAAATCGTGCCGTCCACGACGCTGCAAGGCAATACGCATCATTACCTCGACGTTGCCGATGGCGACGCGTATACGCACATTCGCTTGAATCTGTATCCGGACGGCGGCGTTGCGCGTCTGCGCGTGTACGGCCAACCCCAGGTGGACTGGGCCAGCGCGAGCCGTAGCGCACCGGTCGATCTGGCCGCGATGGAGAACGGCGCGTATATCGTGGCCGCCAACAATCAACACTTCGGCGCCGCGTCGAACCTCTTGATGCCGGGTCGTGGCGTGAACATGGGCGACGGCTGGGAAACGCGCCGTCGGCGCGAACCGGGCAACGATTGGGCCATCATCGCGCTGGCGCAGCCGGGAACGATCGCGAAGATCGAGGTGGATACCGCCTTCTTCAAAGGCAACTACCCCGATCGCTGCTCGATCCAGGCCGCCTACGTCAAAGGGGGTACCGACAGCTCGCTGATTACCCAGGCGATGTTCTGGCCGACGCTGCTCGGCGAACAGAAGCTCCAAATGGACAAACAGCACTTCTTCGAAGCCGAACTGGCCGCGCTGGGTCCCGTCACGCACCTGCGCTTGAACATCATCCCCGATGGCGGCGTCTCGCGTTTGCGCGCCTGGGGTGTGCTGGCATGAGCAGCGCGCTCATGAAGGCCCTCGCGATCGAGCCGCTTGAGCGGGCGGCGTTCGCCCCGTTCGGCGACGTGATCGAACTCGAAGGCGCACGGCAGATCCCGATCAATCTCGGCACGACGATGCGCTTTCACGATCTTGCCCGCGTGGACGTGGCGGACGCAGGCGGGCGGCCGCTCGTGAACCTATTTCGCGGCCAACCGCGCACGCTGCCGTTCGAGGTCGCCATGCTCGAGCGCCACCCGCTCGGCTCGCAAGCCTTCATTCCGCTGACAGATAAGCCCTATCTCGTGGTCGTGGCGCCGGCCGGCCCGCTCGAGACTCGAGCCGTGCGCGCGTTCGTCTCGCACGGGTGGCAAGGCGTGAACTACGCTAAAGGGGTCTGGCACCATCCGCTGATCGCACTCGACGCGGTGAGCGATTTCATCGTGGTCGATCGGGGTGGAGACGGACACAATTGCGATGAGCAAACGCTGCCGGAATCGCTGTGGCTGACAGCCGAGGCGCTGGCCGGGGCGCGCCGCTAGCCGCGCTCGAAGTCTGGCACGATTCAAACGCCCGTGCGAGGTTTGCACGGGCGTTTTTGCGTGCATCCGGCAGGCGTAGCCCTTGCGTACCTTGCTCGTAGGAAAACACTGACACGGGGGCTGCCAGATATGACGCAAGGTTCAGCGGCGGCTGATTTGTTTCGCAAGAGGACTCGCCGATACTTTCGTCACAGGAAAGCGATTTCGTACGACGCATCACGGCACGAACGCTTCGAACCTCGAGCCACGGAGAGATCGCCATGAGCCGCTTCGCCAAAGACCTCATCGAACTTCAACGCCTTTGCCTTGGCGGCTCCGGCGCGCTGACGCAACATCTGCTGCGCGAAATCGCCCGCAACCTGATCGCGGCGGGCGTGGCCGACGAACGCAACGGCTGTTGAGCGCATTTTCGCGCAAACGTTTGGCGCGCAAGCGCAACAGTTTTCAGTGACGGCAATGAGACGCGCAGTAGTGAGTTTTACGTTTATCCGTCACCTTTTAATTCGAATCACGAACCCCTGGCAGAGACAGTCATGAACGGTTGCGAGACGCTTGAATCGATCCGCGAGATCAACCTGTCGTACCTTTCGCTCGCGCAGCGCCTGTTGCGCACGGACCGCGCAAGCGGCATGGAGCGGCTCGGACTGTCGGCGCAGATCGCGGACGTGATTGCCGATCTTTCGGGGCCGCAATTGCTGAAGCTGGCCGCGTGCAGCCAACTCGTGTGCTTTTTCCGGTTCAACGATCGGGCGATGCTGTCCACGTTGGCCGCGCCTGCCGCCTCCGCTGCGCATACGCTGAATCGCGAAGCGTTGATGGCGCAAGCCGCCTAAACGCAGGCCGCGGCGCGCGGCCTGCGCGTCACTGTCCCAACGAGAAAGCCCCTCGAGCATTCGTCTTGCTCGAGGGGCTTCGTTTTCTCCGGCCGTCACCGTGTCGGGCAGTCGGGCCCCCATCGCTTACTGCTGCTTGCCTGCGGTAAACCAAGCGGCGATCTTTTCTCGCTCGTCGGGCGTCATCTTCGTCACGTTGCCGAGCGGCATCGCCTTGAGCACGACGGCCTGCTCGTACAAGCGCTGCGCGTTCGTCGAAATCTCTTGCGGCGTGTCGAACAGCACGCCGGCCGGTGCGCTGCCCATCAGCGTTGGATGGGCCGAATGGCACTCGGCGCATCGTTGCTGCAAGATCGGCCGGATGTCGGCGAGCTTGACGGCGGGCGCGTTGGCGGCTTGCGCTTGCGGCATGACGGGCCTGGGCAGCGTGACGGCCAATGCGAGCGCGAGCAGCGCAACGCCGCCCACCGGCAGGTACCACAGCACCTGGCCCCGATGGCGCATGACAAAGAATTGCCGAATCAGGGCGCCGGCGAACAGGATCGCGACGAGCACGGCCCAGTTGTACGGATGGGTGTACGTCATCGCGTAGTGGTTCGAGAGCATCGCGAACACCACGGGCAACGTGAAGTAGGTGTTGTGTACCGAGCGTTGCTTGCCGCGTTTGCCGTAGATCGGGTTCGGCGCTTCGCCCTTGAGCATCGCGTTCACCATCTTGCGTTGGCCCGGGATGATGACGAAGAAGACGTTGGCCGACATGATCGTCGCGAGCATCGCGCCGACGATCAGGTAGGCGGCGCGTCCCGAGAAGACATGACAAGCCAGGTACGCGGCGACCAGCACGTACAAGCCGACGCAGATGCCGAGCGCACCGTCCTTGTGACCGAGCAGGCGGCACAGCGAGTCGTACACGATCCAGCCCGCGGTCAAAAAGGCTAACGCGGCGGCCACCGCTTCCACGGGGCTCATGGGGAGCACGTTCGGATCGACGAGGTAGGTGCTCGGGGAGAATAGGTAGAGCACCGTAAACAGGCCGAAGCCGGACATCCACGTGGTGTACGAGGGCCACTTCGACCAATGCAGATCGTCGGGCATCTGCGCGGGCGCGACCATGTACTTCTGCATGTTGTAAAAACCGCCGCCGTGGACGTGCCAAAGTTCGCCGAACACGCCGCGCTCGACGAGCGTCTGATCCTTCGGCTTCTTCAAGCTGTTGTCGAGTGCGACGAAATAGAACGATTCGCCGATCCACGCGATCGCGGCGACGACATGCAGCCAGCGAATCGCGAGATTCAGCCAATCGGTGATAAAGCCTTCCATGAAATGCCTCCAAGCTCCTGATGTCGTTGGTATCGTGCGTTCAGCTGCCGCGATAGGTGCTGTAGGCCCACGGCGAGACCAGGAGCGGCACATGATAGTGCGCGCCGGCATCGGCAATGCCGAAGCGTAGGACGACGCGATCGACGAAGCGCGGTTGCGGCACGTTCACGCCCAGCGCGGCGAAGTAATCGCCGGCATGAAACACGAGTTCGTATTCGCCCGGGATCAACGCATCGCCGTCGAGCAGCGGTTTATCGCAACGGCCGTCGTCATTGGTGACGGTTTTCGTGATCAGACGGCGCGTATCGCGCTCGAGCGCATACAGCTCGAGTGCGATACCGGCCCCGGGGCGGCCGTGCGCCGTGTCCAGAACGTGGGTAGTGAGCTTTCCCATTCGCAGTTTTCCTTGTGATGAACGCGAAACGTGTCATGGGCGGCCCGATCCCATACGCAAACGGCGGATCGAGGCTCCACGTCGGTGGCTACATACCCGTCGGCGATGTAATGCGAGCGCCGTGCCGTCATTCTAAGAAGTTGGCGACGGCTCGCGCGCAAGCGATAGGAAAGATAAGGGCCGGCGCATGAGGCGAGGGCGGCGCGTCCTATCGCGCCCGCGCCTGCTCGACGCAAGCGGACAAAACCGGCGAAAGCCGACGAAAATGGCGATGGAAAAGGACCCAATATATCGAATCGCTGAAGGCGAGTATCGCTGAATCGTACATTGCCAGCGCTATTTTGGCTCCTGATCGTTATGGCATCGCCCATCCGCCTACTCCAACGACTCAACGCATACGGAAGCCATCGAATGACGAACGAACAGCCCATGCACGCCAGCGGTGCGGCACGCCCTCGAACGATGCTCGTCAAGCATGCCGACGTGCTCGTGACGATGGACGGCGCGCGCCGGGAACTGCGCGATGCGGGGCTCTATATCGAAGGTAACCGGATCGTCGCGGTCGCCCCGACGAGCGCATTGCCCGAGACGGCCGATCAAGTGCTCGACGCGCGTGGACATCTCGTGATGCCCGGGCTCGTCAATACGCACCACCACATGTATCAAAGCTTGACGCGGGCGGTGCCGGCTGCCCAAAACGCCGAATTGTTCGGCTGGCTGACGAACCTGTATCGGATTTGGGCGCATCTGACGCCGGAGATGATCGAGGTGTCGACGCTTACCGCGATGGCCGAGCTGCTCTTGTCGGGCTGCACCACGTCGAGCGACCATCTTTACTTGTACCCGAACGGGAGCCGGCTCGACGACAGCATCGGCGCCGCCGCGCGCATCGGGATGCGGTTCCACGCAAGCCGTGGAAGCATGAGCGTCGGGCAAAAGGATGGCGGGTTGCCGCCCGATTCGCTCGTCGAACGCGAAGGCGATATTCTGGCCGACACCCAGCGGCTGATCGAGACCTATCACGACGAGGGCCGCTACGCCATGCTGCGCGTGGCGGTCGCGCCGTGCTCGCCGTTTTCGGTGAGCCGCGATTTGATGCGCGAGTCCGCGGCGCTGGCGCGGCACTACGGTGTGTCGATGCACACCCATCTCGCCGAAAACGTCAACGACGTCGCCTACAGCCGCGAGCGTTTCGGCATGACGCCGGCCGAGTATGCCGAGGATCTCGGATGGGTCGGCGCCGATGTCTGGCATGCCCACTGCGTCCAGCTCGACGCGCCCGGTATTGCGCTGTTCGCGCGCACGGGCACCGGCGTGGCGCATTGCCCGTGTTCGAATATGCGGCTCGCCTCGGGCATCGCCCCGATTCGCCGTATGCGCGACGCGCAAGTACCGGTGGGGCTCGGTGTGGATGGGTCGGCTTCGAACGACGGCGCGCATATGCTGGGCGAGGCGCGTCAAGCGATGCTGTTGCAGCGCGTCGGCTTCGGCCCCGATGCGATGAGCGCAAGAGAAGCGCTGGAGCTTGCCACGTTGGGCGGCGCCGCGGTGCTCGGGCGCGACGATATCGGAGCGCTCGCGCCTGGGATGGCGGCCGATTTCGTGGCGTTCGACTTGCGCCAGCCGAGCTTCGCGGGGGCGCTGCACGACCCGGTCGCGGCGCTCGTGTTTTGCGCGCCTTCGCAGGTGTCGCTGAGCGTCGTCAACGGGCGGGTCGTCGTGCAGGATGGGCGTTTGACGACACTCGAGCTTGCGCCTTTGCTCGAGCGTCACAACGCGCTCGCGCGCACGCTCGGCGAAGCGGCGCGCACGGCCTGAGCATGCGAATGCGGGTCGCGCTCGTGCGCTTGCCCCGAGCGGGCTCGGGGCGGGGGCGGCGAGAGAGGACGGCCGTATGGCCGGTACGGTTAGGCGCGCTCGACGAGCGTGCGCGTCGCATCGGCGACGAGGCTGCGCAGCCAGCGCACTTCGTCGGAGTAGTGGCAGCGCTCGTGCCACAGTTGGTAGTACTGCATGGGTGGAAAGTCGAGCGGGGCGGGCAAGACCGTCAGCGGCAGATACTTGGCGTAGTGATCGGCGAATAGCCGTGTCGTCGTGAAAATGAGGTCCGACTTGATCAAGACGTATGGCGCGAGATTGAAATACGGCAGGGTGACGACGACATGGCGCTTGAGCCGTTCGCGCGCGAGATGAACGTCGATCGCGCCGCGTTGGCCGACCGAATACGGTGTGGGCGCAAGGTGCGGCGCGTTCAGATACTGGTCGAGCGTGAGCGTGCCGCGCTTGGCGAACGGGTGCGTGTTGGCCATCAGGCACACGATTTCGTCGACGAACAAGTTCGACAGATGCAATTGCTCGGGCGGTTCGGGCCAGTTGCCGATGACGACGTCCAGTTTGCCGTCTTCGAGCGCCAGTTCGTAATCGAACGAGGGCCCGAGCGAATGAAATTCGAGCTGTGCGTTCGGTGCGGCTTGCCGGAATCGTTCGACCACCGTCGGGACGAACAGGACGTTCAGGTAGTCGGGACAGCCGATGCGGTAGCAGCGGATCGACGTTGCGGGATCGAAGTTGTGCTGCTGAAAGCGAATCCGTTCGATTTCCCGCAGCGCGTTCTGCACGGGCTCGAGCAGGCGCAGACCGTACTCGGTCGGCACCATGCCGGACTTGCCGCGTACGAGCAGCGGATCGCCCGTGATGTCGCGCAAACGGCGCAGCGCGGCGCTGATCGCCGGTTGCGATTGATTGAGCTTGACGGCCGCGCGGGTCACGCTGCGCTCCATCAAGAGGGTGTGCAAGACGCGCAAAAGATACGTGTCGATCGCCTCGCGTTGCTGACTCATGAATGGCTCCGATATATGTTGCGGCTGATCGAGCGGGGGTGGGAGTATCAGATTTTTAATATGTGCATGAAGCACAGTCAAGGGCGCACATACCCGTGTGGCGCAACGGCCGCATCGAGTGTTCGTACGATATTGTCGGCTCGACGCTCGCGCGCGATTTGGGTATCGTCGGGCCACGGCCGCCGGTCGGCGCGGCGCGAAGCGGCGCTCGACCGGGGCAGGCGGCATAGGGGAACGGGGAACGCGACGAGCATCGAGCGCGTCGCGCGATAAGCGGGTAGGCAGTCAGTTCGACGGATCTCATGGGCGATCAATCACATTTCCACGGCCAGGCGGGCGCGCGTTCGCCGGTCGTGCCACGGCTCGCGTTGACGGGCATCAGCAAGCAATATCCGTCGGTGAAGGCGAACGACGACGTGCATCTCGTCGTGGCGCCGGGCGAGATCCACGCCGTGCTCGGCGAAAACGGGGCCGGCAAGAGCACGTTGATGAAAATCATCTACGGCTCGGTGCGGCCCGATGCGGGCGAGATTCGCTGGGAAGGCGATCTCGTCGACATCGCGAGCCCCGCGCAGGCGCGCAAGCTCGGGATCGGGATGGTGTTTCAGCACTTCTCGCTGTTCGAAACGTTGACGGTGGGCGAGAACATCGCACTGGCGCTCGACGAGCCGTTCGATCTGTCGGCGCTCGGCAAGCGCATTCGCGACGTGTCGGCCGAGTACGGCCTCGACATCGACCCGCAACGGCATGTGCACAGCTTGACGGTGGGCGAGCGCCAGCGCGTGGAAATCGTGCGTTGTCTGTTGCAGCACCCGCGGCTCCTGATCATGGACGAGCCGACTTCGGTGTTGACCCCGCAAGCCGTGCGCAAGCTGTTCGATACCTTGAGGCGTCTCGCGGTGCAAGGTTGTAGCGTGCTCTATATCAGCCACAAGCTCGACGAAATTCGCGAGCTGTGCGATACGGCCACGGTCATGCGCGGCGGCCGCGTGACGGGCCACGTCAAGCCGCGCGAACAAACGCACGCGTCGCTCGCGCAGCTGATGGTCGGCCATGCGCTGCCCGACTATACGCGCCGCGCCCATACCCCGGGCGAGGCGCGGCTTTCGGTACGGAAGCTGTCGGCGCCGAGCGACGACCCATTCGGGACCTCGCTGGAGAATGTGACGTTCGACGTGCATGCGGGCGAGATCTTCGGGATCGCGGGCGTGTCGGGCAACGGCCAAGCGGAACTATTGGCCGCGCTCTCCGGCGAAAAGCGTAGCGCCGCCCAACCCGATGCCGTGACGATCTGCGGCAAAAGCGCTGGAAGTCTTTCGGCTGGTGCACGCCGTCGCTTGGGCTTTGCGTTCGTTCCCGAAGAGCGGCTCGGGCGTGGTGCCGTGCCGGCCATGTCGCTCGCCGACAATGGTCTGCTCACTGCGCATCGCCAGCCCGGCATGGTCCGCCACGGTTGGATCGGCACCGGCGCCATGCGCGCGTTCGCGACGCGTTGCATCGAAGCGTTCGATGTGCGCTGCGGCGGCCCGGACGCGCTTGCCCAGTCGCTATCGGGCGGCAATCTCCAGAAGTTCATCGTGGGCCGCGAGCTCTTGCAAGCCCCGAAAGTGCTCGTGGTCGCACAGCCGACGTGGGGCGTCGACGTCGGCGCGTCCGCGTTCATCCGGCAACAGCTGCTCGATTTATCGGCCAAGGGGGTTGCCGTGCTCGTTATCTCGGAGGAACTGGACGAGCTATTCGACATCTGCGACCGGATTGCCGTGCTCGCGCGCGGGCGTTTGTCGCCGGCGCGCAAGACGGGCGAGACGAATGCCGAGGAAATCGGCCTCTGGATGGCGGGCATGTTCGGCGACCCTGGCGCGGCGCCGCCCGCTGCGCAGCCTTTGCATGTTTGACACGACATCGGTGCGCTGCCGCGGCGACGCAGGAACGGCCTTAGTCGGCCGGTGCCCCGCGCGGCCGCGCCGACGCTAGGTATCGAAGAATCGAAGAATCGACCCCCCACGCTCGAATTGACCATGTATTTTCCTTACCGACTTGAAGCCCGTCCGACGCCTTCTCGCGCCATGCGGCTCGCCGTGCCCCTGATCGCCGCGTTGTTGACGCTTGCGATCGGCTTTCTGATCTTCGGCCTCGTCGGGCGCGACCCGGTGCAGGCCATGCGGGCGTTCTTCATCGATCCGTTGGCCGACGTCAACGGTTGGTCGGAGTTGCTGCTCAAGGCCTCGCCGTTATGCCTGATCGGGCTCGGCCTCGCCGTCGGCTATCGTGCGAATGTATGGAATATCGGCGCCGAAGGGCAGATGCTCGCGGGCGGTATCGCGGCCAGCGGCGTTGCGATCCACTTCGATCAGGCAAGCGGCGCCTGGATCTTGTTTCTGATGATGGGGGCGGGCATCGTGGGCGGCATGTTGTGGGCCGCGATCCCGGCGTTTCTCAAGACGCGTTTCAACACGAACGAGATCTTAACGAGCCTCATGCTGACCTACGTCGCGACGCAGTTGTTGATCTATCTCGTGAGCGGCCCATGGCGCGATCCGCAAGGCATGAACTTCCCGTTGTCGGAGATGTTCTCGGGCGACGCGTTGTATCCGACCTTCGGTGGCGATTGGCGTTGGCACTGGCTGCGCGGGACACGGCTCAATGCGTCGATCTTCCTGACGCTGGCGGCGATCCCCGCGGTGTGGTTCTTTATGCGCAAGAGCTTTGCCGGTTTTCGGATGAACGTGGGCGGCCTCGCGCCGCTCGCCGCGCGCTATGCCGGGTTTTCCGATGCGGGCACGGTCTGGACGTCGCTCTTGATCAGCGGCGCGCTTGCCGGCTTGGCCGGCATGGGCGAGGTGGCCGGACCGATCGGTCAGTTGCAGGCGACCTGGTCCCCAGGCTACGGCTTTACGGCGATCATCGTCGTTTTCGTGGGGCGGCTGCATCCCATCGGCATCGTGTTGGCCAGTTTGCTGATGGCGCTGCTCTATTTGGGCGGCGAGGCCGTGCAGACGTCGATGCAGCTTCCGCAGGCGTTGTCGGGCGTATTTCAGGGCCTGTTGCTGTTCTGCCTGCTCGGGGCGGACTTGTTCGTCAACTATCGTCTGCGCCGCGTGCCTCGCGCGGTGCACGGCTGAGCAAGGCTATCGAAGCAGGTTTCGCGTAATCGTATGACTCGCCAATCGAAATAGAACGACCATGGATATTCAACAAGCTGGCTCGCTAGCGTCGAGCGCTGTCGTCGCCGCCATTCCGTTGATGCTGGCGGGCGCCGGCGAACTCGTCACCGAAAAATCGGGTGTGCTGAACCTCGGCGTCGAAGGGATGATGCTGATGGGGGCGGTGACCGGGTATGCCGTCACCGTGGCGACCGGGCATCCCTGGCTAGGGGTGGCGGCTTCGATCGGGGCGGGTGTTGCGATGGCGCTCCTGTTCGCGTTTCTGACGCTGACCATGCTGGCCAATCAAGTGGCGACAGGGCTCTCGCTGGCAATCTTCGGCACCGGTTTATCGGCCTACGTCGGTAAGCCTTATACGTCGGCATCGGTGAGCGCCACGATTGCCGCTTGGCCGATCCCCGGGCTCGCGCACCTCCCCGTGCTGGGCCCGGCACTGTTTTCGCTGACGCCGCTCGGCTATTTCGCGTTCGTGCTGTTCGGCCTCGTGGCCTGGTTCCTCTATCGAACGCGCGCGGGGCTCGTGCTGCGTTCCGTGGGGGAATCGCCGAGCGTCGCGCATTCGGTCGGATTTCCCGTGGTCGGTGTGCGCTACGGTGCGACGCTCTTCGGGGGCGGCATGGCCGGGCTGGCAGGCGGCTACTACTCGATCGTCTATCTGCACCTGTGGCAGGAGCAACTGACGTCGGGCCGCGGCTGGATCGCCCTTGCCCTGGTGGTGTTCGCCACCTGGCGGCCCGCACGGCTACTCGTCGGCGCGCTGCTGTTCGGCGCCGTCACCGGGCTGCAGTTCTATGCGCAAGCAGTGGGCGTACCCGTGCCCACCCAATTTCTCGCGATGCTGCCGTACCTCGCGACGATCGTCGTGCTGGCAGTGATTTCGCGCAATCCGAATACGATCAAGCTCAACGCGCCCGCATCGCTCGGCAAACCTTTCTATGCCACGAGCTGAGCCCGACGCTGGCCGAGCTGCAGGACCGATCGACCGATTCACCCCACACCACTGGAGAAGTTCGATGAGAAGAAAAACGTTGACCTCGCTCGCCGCCGGCGCGGCGCTCGTGTTGAGCGCCGCGTTCGTCCCCGCCGCGCAAGCGGCCGACGTGCCTGGTGTCGCGTTCGTCTACCTGGGCAACCCGGGCGACGCAGGCTGGACCTTTGCGCACGATCAAGGCTCGAAAGAGGCCGAGGCGCAGTTCGGCAAGAAGATCAAGATCACGCGCGTCGAGGATGTGCCCGAATCGGCCGATTCCGAACGTGTCTTCCGCGAACTCGCGAGCAAGGGCAACAAAATCATCTTCGGAACGAGCTTCGGCTATCAAGACTTCGAACTGAAGGTCGCGAAAGACTTTCCGGACACGGTGTTTTTGCACGCGACGGGCTACAAGAAGGGCAAGAACTTCGGCACGTACGACGTGCGCATGTATCAAGGCGCCTACCTCGCGGGCATTGTCGCGGGGCATATGACGAAGACGAACACGCTCGGTTTCGTCGCATCGGTGCCGATCCCGGAAGTGGTGCGCAACATCAATGCGTACACGCTCGGCGCCCGCTCGGTCAATCCGAAGGTGCACACGAAGGTCATCTGGATCAACAGCTGGTTCGATCCGGGCAAGGAAAAGCAGGCTGCCGAGACGTTGATCGGGCAGGGGGCCGACGTCCTGCTGCAAAACACCGATTCGAGCGCGACGCTTGCGACGGCCCAAGAAAAGCACGTGCATGCGTTCGGCTGGGACTCCGATATGAAGAAGTTCGGGCCCGATGCGGCGCTGGGCTCGGTGGTCGCGCATTGGGGCGTCTACTATCGTGCCGCGATCGCGCAAGTGCTCGACGGCAAATGGAAGAACGATCCCGTCTGGTGGGGATTGCCCCAGCAAGCGGTGGATCTGGAAGACTTGAACCCAACGGTGACGCCGGCGGCGCTTAACGACGAGAAGAGCGCGCGCAGCGCGATCGCGAGCGGCAAGCGCGATGTCTTCACGGGTCCGATCAAGGATCAAACGGGGGCAGTCAAGGTGCCGGCCGGCACCACGCTGTCCGATGCGCAGCTGCAGCGCCTGAACTGGTACGTCGAAGGCGTGGACGGTACGCTGCCGCACTGACGAAGCTGCGCTGTCGCGCAAAGAGCGGGCGGGACGCCGATGGTATCCCGCCCATCGTCAATCTTCCAAGCGCATCCCCACCTTGAGCGTCACTTGCCAGTGCACGACGCCGCCGTTTTCGATGTGTCCGCGCGTTTCCGTTACTTCGAACCAATTCAGATTGCGCAAGGTCTTCGAGGCGCGTTCGATGGCGCATCGAATCGCATCGTCGCTCGATTTCGTCGACGAACCGGTCAGTTCGATGTATTTGTAGACGTGGTCGTTCATGAGATTTCGCTCCGTTTATCGTCGAGCATGGATAGACCAGTATAGGCAACGATGCGCGGGCATGCCGATGGCGGCGCGCGATATCGTATGGGTCTTGTGCGTTGCCGCCGAGGACGCAGACCGATTCGTTCGAAGGAGAAAGCCACGATGGATCTAGGATTTTGCGGGCCGGGCCTCATGGGCGCGCCGATGATCCGGCATTTGCTCGGTGCCGGGCACTCGGTCTGGGTATGGAACCGCACGCGCGCGAAGGCGCAGGCGCTCGTCGCCGACGGCGCGCAGGTGGTCGATACCCCACGCGATCTCGTTGCCCGCGCGCAAGCGGTGTTGCTGTGCGTGTCCGACACGCAGGCTGTCGAAGACGTCGTATTCGGGCAGGATGGGCTGCTCGGCGGCGATGGGGCCGACGGCGATGCGGGGCGCATGCGTTGGATCGTCGATCACTCGAGCATCGCGCCCGCGGCGACGCGCGCGTACGCGGCGCGTGCGGCAGGCCGGGGCATCGGCTGGGTCGATGCGCCCGTGTCGGGCGGCGTGCCGGGCGCGCAGGCCGGCACGCTCGCCGTGATGGCCGGGGGCAGCGCAGCCGATGTCGCCGCGCTAGAGCCGATCGTTCGCGCCTATGCCGCGCGTGTCACGCATATGGGCGAGGTGGGCGCGGGGCAGATGACGAAACTGTGCAACCAGGCGATCGTCTGCGCGACGGTGGCCGGCGTGGCCGAGGCGGTCGGCCTGGCGCAGGCGGCCGGGATCGATGCGGCTCGACTGCCCGAGGCGCTCGCCGGCGGCTGGGCCGACTCGGTCTTGCTGCGCACGTTCGTGCCGCGCATGACCGAAACGGGGCACGCGCCGCTCGGTTCCTTGAAGACGTTTCAGAAAGACATCGATACGGTGGCCGACGCGGCGCGCGCGGCGGGCGCGGTGATGCCGGTGGTCGGCGCGGTCCAGCAGCTCTTGCGCCTCGGGGCGGCCATGGGGCTCGCGCAGGCCGATCTGGCGGCGTTTATCGACATCGTGCGGCCACAGGCGCGTGCGGCGCGGCATGCGTCGTGAACGCCGGCCGAGCCGCCGTGCGCGGATCCGCTCGATCGCTTAGCGAAACGAGCGCGGTGCCGCGTCGCCGGCGTTTTGCCGGCGGGTGCCGCGTGCCACGGCGCCTGCACCGAATTCGGGCAGGATCTTGACGCGCGCACGGCTCGCGAAGACGAGGAAGCCGAACCCGTTCGTCTCGTACCAGTAGCCCCCGTTCTCGAGCCCTTCGAGCGGCTGTTCGAGCGCATTGGCGATCGATTCGATGCAGCGGCGGCGTAACTCGTCGACGTCGGGATAAGGCGGCTGCGCGCCGCGCACTGTACACAGCAGGACGTCGAGCCCGGGCAGGACGTGCTCGTAGAGCACCGGCTCGTCTTGCGAGCGTGCACGGGCGATCTTGGTATCGAGCTGGACAAACGGTTTGAACTGGCGCAGCACGGCGAGAAACGATTCTTTGCTGTCCGCGCTCGCGCGCCTGCGCTTTCTCGGGAAGGACATAAACATTCGCCTGAAAAAGAGTTGCAAGAAACACAGCGTCCTCATGCGACCACTCCCGGCTCTCGCGCGCCGCACGTCCGATCTTTTATAGCATACGAAATCGTCGCATTCACGAGCGCGCACCATTCGGCACGCGTTCCCGACGCACGTAGGCGGTCATATCGAAGCCGCGCATCATCGATGCCGCACGGCGCTCGACATCTATGGCAATAATAGGCCCGAGTTTCGTCCACGTGCTGGCCCAACTCATAAAAAATGCCAACTTCTGTGCGCACGCGCGCCTCTATATCGTCCGTTGAAATATCTCGAAACAGCACGGATAATGGTCCGGTTTCACTCTTGCACGTCGTGCAATGCAAGCGCCGTGCCGCGCCAGCGCGCGGAACGCGCCTCCGAGGGGCCGCCAAGGACGCATGAAACTATTCACGAAGGGGCTGCTGCTGATTGCCGTGCCGAGCTTGATCGAGCTCGCGCTCGTCGGCATGTTGTCGAAGACACAGGAGCAGGCAACGCGGGCGGCGCAATGGGCGTCGCACAGCAAGCAGGTGCTCTACCAGGCATCGGTGATCGTCGATCCGCTTCTGCGTGAGGCCGCGCGTGTGCGCGCGGGGCTGATTCTCAGCGATGCCTCGTTCATCGACCGGCAAGTGGTATGGGTCGACCTGGGCGATCGGCTGTCGCGGCTCGAAAAGCTTGTCGCGGACGACCCCCTTCAAGTGGAGCGCGTGCGGCGGATGCGCGAGGCGGTCGCGGCCTATCGCGCACAGACCGAGCGCATTTATGCCGCGCTGCACGATGCGCAGCACGTTCAACTGTCCTCATTCGACGACGCGGCGTTGCCGCCGGAGATCCGGACCTTTCGAGATGAACTTGGCGCATTCGTCTCGGACGAATCACGGCTCGATACCGAACGCAGCACGGAACTGGCGGCGACGCGCGAGCGTCAGCGTTACGCGCTGATCGCGGCCATTGCGGGATCGATGCTGATCTGGGCGATCGCGGCGCTCGCGTTCGCGGGCAACATCGGACGGCGCCTGCGCACGCTGACTGCGAATGCCCAACGGCTTGGCCGCGGCCAGGCGCTTGGCGCGCCGCTGGCCGGCAACGACGAACTGGCAGACCTCGATGCGGCGCTGCACCGGACGAGCACCCGGCTCACGGAATCGGAGCACGATCAGGCCGCGCTGCAAGCGACACTCGAAGCGCGCGCACAGGAACTGACGCAAGTGAACGATAATCTGCGTCAGCAAAAGCAGGACAACGACATGTTCATCTACAGCGTGTCGCATGACTTGCGGTCGCCGCTCGTCAACCTGCAAGGGTTTTCGCGCGAGCTGCAAGTGTCTTGCGACGAGTTGCGTACGATGCTCGATACGGCCCATGTGCCCGATACCGAACGCACGCGCATCACGCGGGTGCTCGATGGAAACCTGAACGAGGCGCTGCACTTTTTGCGCACCGCCGTCACGCGCTCGGCCTCGATCATCGATGCGCTGCTGCGCATTTCGCGTGCGGGCCGGCTCGAATACCAATGGCAGCGGGTCAGTGTGGCGCGGGCGGTGGCACGGGTGGTCGAATCGCTGCATCAGGCGATCGTCGAACGCGGCGCGACCGTTTCCGTCAGCGAGTTGCCGCCCGTTTGGGGTGATCCGACCGCAATCGAGCAGATCTTCGCCAATCTGATTGGCAATGCCGTCAACTATCTCGATCCGTCGCGTGCGGGCCGGATCGAGATCGGCACGCTGGAGCAAGCGCCGCGCGTAGATGGCGAGAGAGCGCCTAGAATGCGTACGTATTACGTGCGCGACAACGGCCTGGGGATTCCCGATGCGTGTATGCCGAAAATGTTCAGCGCGTTCCAGCGGCTGCATGGCGACCGCGCCAAAGGCGACGGTATCGGGCTTGCGTTGGTGCGCCGCGTGACCGAGCGGCACGGCGGGCAGGCGTGGGTCGAATCGGCGGAGGGCGCCGGCTCGACGTTTTACGTGACACTGCCCGAACAGCCGTTGCGGCTCGGCTGACGTCTCGGGCACCACACAGAACACGGTGATCGACTAGTGCGACCAGTACGACCAGTATGACCGAAGTTTATCGACAGGAGAGTGCACGTGTGCTCGTCGTTGACGACGACGAGGGGATCTTGCGGCTTGCGCGCAAGTCGCTCGAGCGCGCGGGTTGCCGCGTCTTCGCCTATCCCAGCGCCAAAGCGGCCCACGCGCAGCTTTCGACCGACGCACCCGATTTGCTCGTGCTCGACTATCAACTCGACAGCGCGGAAACCGGGCTCGATTTCTTCCGGCGCCTGCGCGCCGAAGGCACCACGCTGCCCGCGATTCTCGTGACCGGCTTCACCGACGAATCGCGCGTGATCGAGGCGCTGCGCGCGGGGATTTCCGATGTCGTGCCCAAATCGGGTGGCTACCTCGACTATCTGCCCGAGGCGGTCGAGCGCGTGCTGGCGCAAGTCAGGCTGCAGCGCGCCTCGGCGGAGGCATTGCTTTTACGCGATCGCGAGGCGCACTACCGCAGCTTGTCCGAAGCATTGCCGCACCTTGTGTTCACGAGCAATGCGCAGGGCGAGTGCGATTTCTTTTCCAAACAGTGGTACGCCTACACGGGGCTCGATGAAGCGGGCTCGCGTGGGCTCGGATGGTTCGATGCGGTGCATCCCGAGGATCGCCAGGCGCTGCGCCGGTCGTGGCTCGATGCCGTGAGCGGGGCGGCTGACGCCGATTATCGATACGAAATGCGGCTGCGCGCGGCGGACGGTTCGTACCGCTGGTTCGACATGCGCATTGCCGATGTACGCGATGCGAACGGCCGCGTGGGCAAATGGTTCGCGAGCTGCACCGATATCCAATCGCAACGCGAGGCGATGGAGGAGCGCGAACGGCTGCTCGCCGCCGAACAATGTGCACGGCAGACGGCCGAGGAGGCCAATCGCGCGAAAGATCGATTCCTCGCCATGCTCTCGCACGAGCTGCGCACGCCGCTTACGCCGGTGCTGGCGGGCACGCGTGTACTCGAGACGATGCCCGAGCTGCCGGCCGCCGCGCATTCGAGCGTGAAGATGATCCGCCGCAACATCGAGCTCGAGGCTCGGCTCATCGACGATTTGCTCGACCTGACGCGGGTCGCCAATGGCAAGCTTCGTCTCGCGCTGGAAACGGTCGACGTGCACGATGTCGTCGATAGTGTGCTCGAACTGTTCCGTGCCGAGATTCAAGTCAAAGCACTGGATGTGCACATCGAAAAACGCGCCGAAAACCACTACGTGCTCGCCGATCCGGCGCGGCTGCAGCAGATGTTGTGGAACCTCGTGCGCAACGCGGCGAAGTTCACGCCCGACGGCGGCCACATCTACGTCCGAACCCGCGATGCCCGTATGCGCATCGAGATCGAGATCGAAGATACGGGCATCGGTATCGCGCCCGATCAAATCGGCAAGCTCTTCAACGCCTTCGAACAAGGCAGCCAGCGCATGACGCAGCAGTTCGGCGGATTGGGGCTGGGCCTGGCCATTACGAAGGCGCTGACCGACGCGCACGGCGGCACGGTGAGCGCTCGCAGTCCGGGCCCGCATTGCGGGGCGACGTTCGCGATCGCCCTGCCGACCACCTCCGCGCCCGCGCAAGAGCCGGTGCCTGCCGCATCGGCGCCAGTGGCGGCCGATGAGCGGATCGCCATTTTGCTGGTGGAAGATCATGTGGATACGGCCGACGTGATGGCGCATTTGATGCGCTCGCTGGGGCACGACGTGGCGGTTGCCGCATCGGTGGCCGAAGCGCTGGCCGCGACGCATGCGCGGACGTTCGATTTGATCGTCAGCGACGTCGGACTACCCGATGGGACAGGGCTCGATTTCGTGAGCACGGTGCGCCAGCATTCGCAGGTGCCGGCTATTGCGCTGACGGGCTACGGCTCGGATGAAGACGTGCGGCGCTGCCTGGCGGCGGGATTCACGACGCACCTGACCAAGCCCGTCAACTTCTCGCAGCTCGAGGTGCTGATTCAGCGCACCGCCGAGGCGAAAACACAAGGCGGTACGACTTGGCCCTAAGGGAGCGGCGGCGCAGTGCGGTGAGCAGTGCGCCGCAGAGCCTGCCGGTTCCGCGGCCGCGCCGGCGCGCGGTTTCAGCGCTGCTTCAGCGAATCGCGAATCTCGCGAAGTAGAAGCACATCTTCAGGTGTGGGCGGCGGTTCGGCCGAGGCAGCCTCCTTCGGCTGACGCAGCGAGTTCATGAACTTGACGATTCCGAACACGATGATGGCGAGAATCAGGAAGTTGATCAGCGCCGTGATGAACGAGCCGTAGCCGAATACCGCCACGCCGGCCGTCTGCAAGTCCTTGAACGAATCGGGATTGCCCTTGAACGATGGCGGGATGTCGCCCAGCCGGATGAACTTGTTCGAGAAGTCGAGCCCGCCCGTGGCGACACCGACAAGCGGCATGATCAGGTCTTTGACGACCGAGGTGACGATGGTCGAAAACGCGCCGCCGATGATGACACCGACGGCGAGATCCATCACGTTGCCCTTGACGGCAAATTCCCTGAACTCCTTGACGATGCCCATATATTTTTTCCTCCTTCGACGGGGTGCGTGCGCGTCAATCGAATGGGCGAACCGCATCGGTTCGCAAGGCGCACGCCATCGCGGCCATGATAGCGAACGGCCGAACGTCAGTCACGGGCGTTTTTCGCGCGCGCGGCCAAGGTGACGGCGACGTGCGTGGGCGGGCGCGGCCCCGCCGATGCTTGGGCTCTCCTATGTGTTAACGGACGGAGCGGGAAGGACTTGAGTGGGGGAAGTCGATAGTATGACTATATGCTTCCAGCCCATTGCGCAATCGCCGCGAAACGCTTAGATTGCGCGAGAACCTTCGCACGCACGACGCGCCCGATCAGACCTCTCGCAGCAGGCCGGGACATTCCGACGCTCCGCCAGAGAGCCGCATGTGCGCGCTTTACCACCACCACGGAGGGGACCGTGCGACGCCTCGTCACGAGCGCGCACGTCGATGCCATGTTCAAACGTTTCACGATTCGCGGTGGGCTGACGCTCACGATTGCGGGCTATACGCTCGCCCTGATGGCGGCCATGGCCGCCGGCATGTTGGGCCTGCAACAGAGCAACCAGGCGCTCGAGCAAATGTACGCGACCGACACGGCCGCGCTCACGCATTTGAAAACGAGTTCCGAACGTATGCTGCAAGTGCGGCTCGCGCTCGGCAGCTATGAGACCCTCTTTTCGATGGGCAAGGCGGGGGAGGACTTGCTGCCTAAAGCGCACGGCGTGCTGAAAGACAGCGACACGCAGTGGGCCGAGTATCTGAAGAAACCGCGCGACGAGAATGAAACGCGCCTGGCCGATGCGGTGACCACCGCGCGCACAGCCCTCGTTCAACAAGCGATCGTGCCGGAGTTTCAGGCGCTCGAGCAGAACGATTTCAATACGTTCCGCACCATTCAAGGGCAGACCGCGAACGATCTGTACGGAAAGTACGAAACGGCGATCGTCCAGCTCGAGGCGCTGCAGATCTCGCATCAGGAGGCCCGCTACGCCGACGCGCAGGCAAATTTCCATCGATTGGCGACGGGCGCCGCGGTCATCGCCGCCATCGCGTTGCTGATCGGATTGTTCGCACGCACGGCCCTCGTCTCTGCGGTCGTGCGGCCGATCGATGCCGTCATCCGCCATTTCGAACGCATCGCGTCGGGCGATCTGACGGGCACGATCTCGGTCGATCAGCACAACGAAATGGGGCGTCTGCTCGTGGGCCTGCAAACGATGCAGGCTGCGCTTGTCGCAACGGTCTCTCGTGTGCGCACCGGTTCGGAAGCGATCATGCACGGCGCGCGCGAGATCGCGACGGGCAATGCCGATCTGTCCCAGCGCACCGAACAGCAAGCGGCCTCGCTCCAGGAAACGGCCTCGAGCATGGAGCAGTTGACGGCAACCGTGAAGCTCAATGCGGCGCATGCGCTCGAAGCGAGCGATCTTGCGCACGACGCGTCGGAAACGGCGGCGCGCGGGGGCGAAGTGGTGGGCGACGTCGTGCGCACGATGGAGGACATCGCGTCGAGCTCGCATCAGATCGGCGACATCATCGGCGTGATCGAAGGCATCGCGTTCCAGACGAACATTCTCGCGCTGAACGCAGCCGTCGAAGCGGCACGGGCCGGCGAGCAGGGCCGCGGCTTCGCCGTGGTGGCCGGCGAAGTGCGCAGCCTCGCGCAGCGCAGCGCGAGCGCCGCGAAGGAAATCAAATCGCTGATCGCGGCATCGGCCGACAAGGTTCATAACGGCAGTGCGCTCGTAGGCCGCGCGGGCGAAACGATGGATCAGGTGGTGGCCGCCGTGCATCGCGTGACCGACATCATCGGCAAGATCAGCGCCGCATCGGGCGAACAATCGACGGGCATCGAGCAGATCAACCGCGCCGTTGTGCAGATGGATTCCGTGACGCAGCAGAACGCTGCGCTTGTCGAAGAGGCCGCGGCCGCCGCAGCCTCGCTCGAGGAGCAAGCCGGGCAGCTCGATGCCGCCGTCGCCGCCTTCCACGTCGATGCGCGCTCGCAGTCGATGCGCGCCGCGACGCCTCGGCTTGCGCAGCAGCCGGCGACGTCGCATTCGACGCATTCGGGCCGTCCGGTGCTCGCAGGCTGAGCATCGATCGCCGTAAACGAAAGGTCGAATCCACTTCGTCGGGCGCACCTGCTAATATCGCACGTGCGCCCGACGTTCGTTCAAGTGACGGCGCGAGGGGTTCGGTTGCTTGGGCGGGTGCGGCGCCGCCGCGATGCCATTGCGGCAGACGTCCTGGGGCTGCCGCGCTCAATCGCCGAAACGGTAATGGTTGGCTTTCACGCGCCGGGTGAGCCGGCGAAAGGCGAATGAGAATCCGGGCCAAAGGGTCGTGTTTCGACCTCGCTCGGACAGATACCAGCTTCGGCAGCCGCTCATCCAGACGGTGCCGCGAAAAGCGTTCTGCAGCCGTTCGTTGTAGGCGTGCTCCACAGTCTCACGCACTTCCATCGTCCTTGCGCCGCGTTCGCACAGCGTGCGCAAGCAGCGCGCGATATAGGCGATATGCGACTCGATCATATACACCATCGAGTTGTGGCCCAGGCCGGTGTTCGGGCCGATCATCATGAAGAAGTTCGGAAAGCCGGCGATGCTCGTGCCGAGATACGCTTGAGGCCCATTGGCACGCCAGCGCGCATCGAGGTCGGCGCCGTGCGCGCCGATGATCGGGAAGGGCGCGCCCGCATCCGCTACCTGAAAGCCCGTCCCGCAGACGATGGCATCGACAGGCCAGTGGCGCCCGTCATCGGTGACGAGACCGTCTTCGACGATTTCGCGGATCGGCGTGGTGACGACGTCGACGTTCGGTTGCGTCAGTGCCGGGTAGTAATCGCTCGAAAGCAGCACGCGTTTGCAGCCGAGCAGATAGTTCGGTGTCAGCTTGGCCCGCAGCACCGGGTCCTGCACGCGTCGCGCGAGATAGCTCGTGGCAAAGCGCATCGGCCCCTGCATCCACTGGGTATTGACGATGAAGGCGAGGGCGCGTGCTTCATGGCGCCAGTAGATCATCCAGCGCGCGATCTGTTGCGCGAGCGGCAACCAGCGAAACGCACCCTGCGCATGGGGGCTGATCGTGCGATCGGGCCGAGGCATGATCCAGGGCGGCGTGCGCTGAAAGACGCACAGCCGCGCCGCGCGCCGTTGAAGGTGCGGAATGAACTGCACGGCGCTCGCGCCCGTCCCGATGACGGCTACCGTCTTGCCTTCGAACGGATAGGTGTGATCCCATCGCGCCGAATGAAACAGTGCGCCGCCAAAGCGCTCGATGCCGGCGATGCCGGGCATTGCCGGCCGCGAGAGCGGTCCATTCGCCGCTATGACGACGTCGGCTTCGACCGTTTCATGTGTCGAGCCATCGGGCGCCGTCGCGATGTCCAGGTGCCAGACCCGGGCGTCATCGTCGAAGCGCGCCTTCGTGACGCGCGCGTTGCACCGGATCAACGGCTCGACGCCGTGATCGCGCGCGCAGCGTTTCAGGTAGTCGAGAATTTCGCGTTGGGAACCAAACGTGCGCGACCAGGAGGGATTCGGCGCGAACGAAAACGAGTACAAATGCGAGGGGATGTCGCAGGCGGCGCCGGGGTAGTCGTTGTCACGCCACGTGCCGCCGATGTCGCCGGCCGCTTCATAGACAGTCAGTGACGCCACGCCCATTTGCTTGAGCCGGATCGCCATCCCGATCCCGGCGAATCCGCTGCCGACAATCGCCACCCGCAGCGGGATCTTGCACGAACGCGTCACGGCTTAGTTATCGTTCCATCCGCCCGAATCGCCGCTGCCGAAGTCGACGCCGCCGTCACTGCCGCCGCCATCGTTCCAGTCGTTCGAGCCCTGTCCGAAATCGACCCCGCCGCTGTTGTCGCGTTCGGCGGCGCGGCGCCGCGCTTCGTCATCGTCGATGTAGACATCGCGCTCGATCACGCGATCGCGGCCATGCGACGACAGCGCTTCACCGAGCAGTACGCCGGTGAGCAGGCCGCCCATGCCGCCGCCCATGCCACCGCCCTGCTGCACGACGATCGGCGGTTGCTGCTGCGCAGGGTAGGGCTGCTGCATGCCGTACGGGGCTTGCTGCTGTTGCAAGCGCTCGGCTTCTTGCGCGTACGGCGATGGGGCGGCACCCGGCGTTTGCGCGTACGGATCCGGTCGTCCTTCGGTGCGGGCACGCAGGCTATCGAGCCGCCGTGCGAGATCGTCGAGCTCATAGGCGGGCACCGGATTGCCATTGTTCGACAGCGCCTCGACCAGCGTCCGCAGTCGATTTTCGAGACCTTCGACTTCGCTCGCGAGCGTTTCATGCCCCGGGGCGCTCGACAGGCGTGCGTCGAGCTTGAGCGAGCGCGCCGCGTTCAGGAGTTCCGTTGCCCGCTTCAGTTGGGCACGGCGTTCCTCGCCGGCGCGGCCGTCCTCGGTCGAGCGCGCGCGCCGCAGCGTCCAGCGCAGGATCAGCACGATGGCCGCGATCAGAATCGCCAGGCCGATCCACATGCCCATCGACGGGCCGCGATGCGTCGGCGCGGGCGTGGACGGCAACGCTTGCGCGAACGCGTTGGCGGCGCTATGCGTCGGCGCCGGCGAAGCATTGGCGCGGCTGGCGGCCGCGCGAATGCGCGATTCGACTTGCGCGAAGCGGCCCGGGCTGGCAAAGCGCAGTTGCGGGTCCAGCGTCTTGGCCTGTTCGACTTGAGTGAGGGCGTCGGCGTAACGGCCTTCGTGCTCGAGCACTTGCGCGTACAAATAGTGAGCGTGAGCGCTGTTCGGATGGGCCGAGAGCACTTGCGAGAGGTCGGTATCGGCCTGCTGCCAATTGCCTTGCGCCATCGTGCGTTCGACTTGGCTGACGTTCGGCACGGCGAAGGCCGCGCTCGACGCGAACAGCAGGGCGGCCCCCAAGGCTGCGAGGAATGTCTTCATTGAGCGAATCGGGCGAACGGCGCCCGTCTCCATAACCATCAACCTGTTCGAGCGCGCGCGCGCCGGAGCGGCACGCGCATCGCCCGGCCTTACTGCGCCGGCGTATTCATCTGCTTCTTCAGTGCTGCCAGACGATCTTCGACGGACGGACCGTGGTCCAGCGCCGCCAGTTTATCGTCGAGTGCCTTGCCCGAAGACGTATCGGCCGAGTTCAGGCGCGCATCGGAACGTGCGTTCGACAGCGCCACTTTATCCTCGAGCTTGCGGAAGTCCTCAGACAGATTCTTGCCGCCGATGCCGCCCAGCGCGGTAGCCGCGACGTCCTTGGCCTGCGCGATTTCCTGCTTTGCCTGGAGGATGTTCGAGCGTGCATTCAGATCGTTGCGGCGCTGGCGCATATCGGCGATCTGGCTCTTGAGCTGATCGACGGACGGCTCGAGCGTGGCCAGCTCCTTCGCGAGTGCGTCGCGCTCGGCTTCGGCGTTCGCTTGCGCGGAAAGCGCTTCGCGCGCGAGCCCTTCGTCGCCGGTTTGCAAGGCGCGTTTGGCGCCATCTTCGTACTTCTTCGCTTTTTCGGCCGCGGCGTCACGCTTGCTTTGCTGCGTGGCCACCTGCGCCTCGATTTCGATCAGCGCATTTTCGGCCTTCGCGATGCTGTCGTCGAGCTCGCGCACGATTTGACGCGCATCGCGCGAGGGGTCCTGCACGGAATCCGCCGCATCGTTGAGCAAGCCTTTGACCGTACGCGAAATAGAGTCGAATAGCGACATGAAATCCTCCGTGAATTGAAATCGGCGCCGGGTCTGCGAGCGCGTGGCGATCAACGATATATCGACGCCTACATGCTACGCCGCGCGGCACCCGGCAGCGCGGCGCGCCTGCCGAATGTCGGGGCGCGCAACGCAATTGCAAGAACCGCGTCGCCATCGCATCCCAATTTTTGCCGCCCGCGGATAGTACATCAGCGAATCGTTAAAAGCCGCTTAAACCGAACGCGTCGATTCGGAATCGAGGAGGCGGCCGACGAGCGCTTGCGTTTCCGGATCCGCGGCATGCTCCGGTTCCGCGGCCTCGCTCGCCACGAGCGCCCGCGCGACGGCCGCGGCGACGGGCAGCGCGGCGGCAGGACCGTCGGCGATGGGCGAACCGCAGGCGCGCGCCGCTTTGTGGTCCGCTTTGTGGTCCGCTTCGTGGTCCGCTTTGTCGTCCGCTGCTTCGGCGCGCGCGGCGGCGGCCCCCGAGCTTGCGACCGGCAAGCCGCGCTCATGCTCGCGCGGGGCGGCTTGCGCGAGCCGCCGCAGTGGATCGCGCAGGCTGGCTTCGCTCGCTGCGCCCAACCGATCGATGAGGCCCGCCGCGCGCACCTCCTGACCCGTTTCGTCGAATGCAAGGACGGCGCGGCGCACGAGTTCGCTGAGGCTGATCCCCATTCGCTCCGCGCGGGCCGCGAGCACACGCTTTTGCGCAGGGGTCACAAAGACGACGAGGCGTTCGCTGCTGGCTGCGTTCATGGTCGGTTCGCTGTCAGGGGGCGCGCCGAACGGCTCGCACAGCGTGCCCGGTGAATCGGAGCAGTGCAACAACATGTCCCATCATAGAGCGATACGCGCTGCCTCGAAATGACGTCGGCAGCGAAATTCGTGCCGCGTCAGCAACTTGCGCGTGTTTTCTGCCGGTTTTCCACAGGTCTTTCAACATTTTTTGTTGATAACTTTCCGCTATCGGGCGAATATTCCGCCCATAGTCAATTCTTACAAAAAAATTCCGATACGCGCGCGGCGATTTCATTAAAATGCGACGTTGGCCCCGGCTCGGCGGTTCGCTGCCGAACATGGCCGACCACACGATTACTACGAGTTGCGCGGCGGCGTGCAGTACCGCCCGCGCGAATAGGGCGCTGAGAGCCGCGCCATTCTTGCCGTCATGCCTATCATCAAAAGACCGCCTTCCGCCGGCCACGCTGCCGGCGACAGAGATCCTTCCCGTACCGCTCCCGCCGATCGTCCCCGTCGATCCCTCGGCGCACGCCTCGCATTGACCTTCGCCGGCCTTATGGCCACGCTCGCTGTCGTCGGCGCGCTGATCGTCGGCTACGCGCTGATCGTCATGGCGCCGCAATTGCCTTCGCTGGAAGCGCTCACCGATTACCGCCCGAAAGTCCCGTTGCGGGTCTATACGGCCGATCACGTGCTGATCGGCGAGTTCGGCGAAGAGCGGCGCAGCCTCGTGCGTTTCCAGGACATCCCCGACATCATGAAGAAGGCGGTGCTGGCGATCGAGGACTACCGCTTTTACGAGCACGGCGGCGTCGATTTCATCGGCATCTTCCGCGCGGGTACGACCGACCTGATGCACGGCGGCGCCTCGCAGGGCGCGAGTACGATCACGATGCAGGTGGCGCGCAACTTCTTCCTGTCGAGCGAAAAAACGTACACGCGCAAGATCTACGAGATGATGCTCGCGTACAAGATCGAGCGGGCGCTCACGAAGGATCAGATCCTCGAGCTGTACATGAACCAAATTTATCTGGGCGAGCGCGCCTATGGCTTCGCGGCGGCGGCGCGCGTGTACTTCGGCAAGGATTTGAAGGACATCACGGTGGCTCAGGCGGCGATGCTCGCGGGGCTGCCGAAGGCGCCGTCGGCGTACAACCCGATCGTCAACCCGAAGCGCGCCAAGATTCGTCAGGAATACATCCTGAAGCGGATGCTCGAACTCGGCTACATCACGAAGCCGCAATACGACGAGGCCGTGAAAGAGCCGATGCACACGAAGGCCGCCGGCAATGAGTACAGCGTGCACGCCGAGTACGTCGCCGAAATGGTGCGGCAGATGATGTACGCGCAGTACAAGGATGAAACGTACACGCGCGGCCTGACCGTCACGACGACGATCGACTCCGCCGATCAGGACGCCGCCTATCATGCCGTCCGCAAGGGTGTGATGGATTACGAGCGCCGGCACGGCTATCGCGGTCCGGAAGGCTTCGTGGAGTTGCCGGCAGCCGGCGACGATCGCGACGAAGCGATCGACGACGCCCTGGCCGATCACCCCGACGACGGCGAACTCGTGGCCGGCGTCGTCACAGAGGCCGGCCCCAAGCAGGTGACGGTGCAGTTCGTTGATGGCGGCGCAGTGCAGGTGAGCGGCGAGGGCCTGCGTTTCGTGGCATCCGCGCTGGGCCCGCGCGCATCGCAAACACAGCGGATCCGCCCCGGCTCGATCGTGCGCCTCATGCCCGATGCGAAGGGCAATTGGCAGATTACGCAGTTGCCGCAGGTGGAGGGCGCGCTGGTCTCGCTTTCGCCGCAAGATGGCGCCGTGCGCGCGCTCGTCGGCGGGTTCGATTTCAACAAGAATAAGTTCAACCACGTCACGCAGGCGTGGCGGCAGCCGGGCTCGAGCTTCAAGCCGTTCATCTACTCGGCGTCGATCGACAAGGGGCTGGCTCCGTCCACGATCATCGACGACGCGCCGCTGTATTTCCCGCCGAGCTCGCCGGGCGGGCAGCCGTGGGAGCCGAAGGATGACGATCACCCTGAAGGGCCCATGTCGATGCGCGTCGCGCTCGAAAAATCGAAGAACCTCGTTTCGATCCGAATCCTGTCGTACATCGGCACAAAGTTCGCGCAAGACTACGTGACGCAGCGCTTCGGGTTCGATGCCGACAAGACCCCGCCGTACCTGCCGATGGCCCTCGGCGCCGGGCTCGTCACGCCGCTGCAATCGGCGGTGGCGTATGCGGTCTTCGCCAATGGCGGCTATCGCGTCAACCCGTACTTGATCGCCGAGGTGGACGATGCGCGGGGCCAGCCGATCTCGAAGGCTCAACCGATCGTGGCGGGCCGCGATGCGCCGCGCTCGATCAGCGCCGGTAACGCGTACCTCATGAACAGCCTGTTGCATTCGGTGGCGACGGCCGGCACGGGGGCGGGCTCCAACGCTTTGCATCGCACCGACCTCGCCGGCAAGACCGGTACGACGAACGATGCCAAGGATGGCTGGTTCGCCGGTTATCAGCCGACGCTCGTGGCCGTGGCGTGGATGGGCTACGATCAGCCCAAGAGCCTCGGCAGCCGCGAATTCGGCGCGCAGCTCGCGCTGCCGATCTGGATCGACTACATGGGCCGTGCGTTGCGTGGGGTGCCCGATCAGCCGATGCCGATGCCCGATGATGTGGCGACGATCAACGGCGAGCTTTATTTGGCCGATAAGGTACCGGGCGACGGATTCATCGCGAGCATCGGGATGGAAGGCGCGGCGCTCGCCGGTGCCGGCGCCGCAAGCGATGCCAGTGCTGCCGTCGGCTCGATCGGCCCCGCGGGCCTGGCCACACCGCCAGCCCCGGCGCCTGACGTCACGCAGCAGGAGCAGAAGCAAATCCTTAATCTGTTCAAGGACAGCAATCCGTAACCCGTAGCGGCACTGCATCCGGGCGCAGCTTGCCTACGTATGTCGGACAGATTGCTTCGCGTGCTACGACGGAGGGGCAGATGGACGAAAACGAGGCGGGCGGCTCCGGTCAGCCGCACGAGGGTGGCACAGTACGAACCGGCATCGCGGGTCAAGTCGTGCTCGTGCTGCAAGGCGGCGGGGCACTGGGCGCGTATCAGGCCGGTGTCTATCAGGCGCTGCATGACGCGGGCATCGAGCCCGATTGGGTGATTGGCACGTCGATCGGCGCCGTCAACGGCGCGATTATTGCCGGCAATCCGCCTGACACCCGGCTCGCCCGGCTCGACGCGTTCTGGTCGCGCGTGGCCGCGGCGGCCGGCGTCACATCGGGATGGCTACCGGCGTTTGACGATTGGTGGCGCCGCGCATCGATCTTTCTGCAAGGGATTCCCGCGTTTTTCACGCCGTCGCCATCAGCATGGTGGGCGCTCAATACGCCGCTCGGGCGCGAGCATGCGGCGTTTTATACCACTCAGCCGTTACGCGAAACGCTGCATACCCTCGTCGATTTCGATTACCTCAACGCGTGCAATGTCAGGCTGACCGTTGGCGCCGTGCACGTTGCCGACGCGCGCATGCGCTACTTCACGAATCGCGACGCGCCTTTGAGCGTCGAACACGTGATGGCATCGGCCGCGTTTCCGCCCGGTTTTCCTTCGGTCGAGGTCGATGGCGAATCGTATTGGGATGGCGGCATCTATTCCAATACACCGCTCGAAGCGGTGCTCGACGATCGGCCTCGGCGCAGTTCTGTCATCTTCGCTGTGCAACTTTGGCCCACGAATGGGCGTGAGCCGCAATCGATCGTCGAAGCGATGGTGCGCCAACGCGACATTCAATATTCGAGCCGCTCGCAGAGCCATCTCGAACGTCAGCGCCAGATCCATCGATTGCGTCACGTGATCCGCGAGCTTGAGCAATATATTGCGGAGCCGATGCGCGAGACGCAGGCCGTGCGGGATTTGCTTGCCTGGGGTTGCGGCACGACGATGCAGGTCATCGAACTCGATGCGCCCAGCTTCGGCGACGACGATCTGCATAAGGACATCGACTTTTCCCCGTCCGGCATCGAGCGTCGCCGCGCGGCCGGCTACGACGATACGCGGCGCATGCTGGCGCGCGCGCCGTGGCGGGAGGCGACGGACCCCATGGAGGGCATCGCCGTGTATCGCGAAGAGCAAGGCGAGCAATCGCGTGAGTGAACGCTTGGCAGCGCGGCGCGGGCGATCTGCCTCGAACTAGGCGCAGGAAGAAATTCGTTGTGCGTACAACCGCTTAGCGCAATCGCCCAGAGCTTATCAACAGGTCTGTCAACACAATCTGGGGATAACTCGGCGCTAGTGCGTTGAAGCGTTTAGGCGTGCACGCCCGCGATCAGCGAAGCGAACGTAGCCGGATCGGTGTTCGAGCCGCTAAGCAGGACGCCGACGCGTTTGCCTTGAAGGGTTTCGCGCAGCGGCCCCAGCAAGGCCGCGAACGGCGCGGCGCACGCGGGCTCGACCGCGATCTTCAACCGCGTGAAGAGCTTGAGCATGGCGGCGCGCAGCGCATCGTCGGACACCGTGACGAGGCGATCGATATGGCGGCGGCACAGCTCATAGCTGTACTGTTCCGTGTGAGGCGCCATCAGCGAATCGGCGATGGTGTGCATCGCCCCCATCTTGATCGTGTGATTCGCCGCGAAACTCTTGCTCATGACGTCGGCGCCCTCGGGTTCGACGCCGTAGACATGCACGCGCGGGTTCGCGAGGCGAAGCGCCGTGGATACGCCGGCCGCGAGCCCGCCGCCGCCGATGGGCACGATGACCGCATCGAGATCGGGCGTTTGCGTCGCCCACTCGTAGCCGAGCGTGGCCGTGCCGAGCACCGTGCGATAACCGTTGAACGGATGCACGAAAAAGCGGCCTTCCTCGGCCTCGATGCGGCGCACGAGTTCGAAAGCCTCGGCCGGCGTGTCGGCCTCTACCACTTCCGCCCGGTAGTGCTTGCACAGTTCGAGCCGTGCCGGGCTCGTCGTGCGAAACAGCACCACCTTCGCGCTCATTCCGAGCCGCAGCGCCGCGTACGCCACCGCCGCCGCGTGATTTCCGCCGGACACGCACGTGACGCCCACGCTGCGCTGCGCGGCATCGAGCGCGAGCAGGTTCGTGAAGGCGCCGCGCGCTTTGAACGTCCCAGCCGCCTGCAGCAGCTCGAACTTGAAGTTGAGCGCCGTGCCTTCGAGCGAAGGAAAATCGTGCCGCTCGAACACGGGCGTGCGCAGCACCCAAGGCGTCAGCGCGAAATGCTGCGTGGCGATCGCATCCAGCGTGGGGATCGGCTCCGCGTCGATCGTGCGGTCGGTCGGTTGCGGCGTGGCGGTGGACATGGCTCGGAGCGTATCGTGAATGAGCGGTCGCGGCGCTTAGGCGTGCGCGTCGACCGACATGCTTCGAATGAACTTGCCGAGGAAGTCCTCGCAAGCCGCCAGTTGCGCAAGCTCGACATATTCGTTCGGCTTGTGCGCCTGCTCGATGTCTCCGGGGCCGCAAACGATGCTCGGCACGCCTGCGCGCGCGAAAAGGCCGGCTTCGGTGCCGTAGGCGACCTTGCGCGTTTCGCGGTTGGCCGTCAGCGCGCGCACGAGCGCCGTGATGGCGGCTTGCTCCGAGGCGTCGAGCCCCGGCGCCGCGGCGATCTTCGTGAATTCGATGGCGGCGTTGGGGTGCTCGCGGCGCATTTGCGGCAGCAGCGTGTCGTGCGCATAACGTTCTATGCGCGCGAAGATCGCCTCGGGGTCGAGCGTGGGCAAATTGCGAAATTCGAAGCCGAAGCGGCACTCGGCAGGCACGGTATTGATGGCGTTGCCGCCTTCGATGGTGCTCGTTTGCGCCGTGGTGAACGGCACGTCGTAGAACTCGTCGAACGGGCCGTCGCGGCGCATTTCATCGGCCAAGTCGCGGATGTGGCAGATCAGGCGCGCCGCGTATTCGATCGCGTTCAGGCCCTTGGGCGTCAGCGACGAATGGGCCGCGTGGCCGCGTACGCAGCATCGATAGGCGTTGATCCCCTTATGCGCCACGATGGGACGCATGCTCGTCGGCTCGCCGACGATGCACCCTTCGGGCTTCACGCCGCGTTGCTGCAGGTCCGCAATCATGTAAGGCGCGCCGTTGCAGCCGATTTCCTCGTCGAACGACAGCGCGAGGTGAATCGGCTTGGCGAGCCGGGCGGCTTGCATGTCCGGCACGAGTGCCAGGGCGGCGCCGATGAAGCCCTTCATGTCGCACGTGCCGCGGCCGTATAGCCGGCCCTCGCGCACCTCGGGCTTGAACGGATCGCTATCCCACGCTTGGCCGTCCACCGGCACGACGTCCGTGTGTCCGGACAGCACGACGCCGCCGTTCGTCTCCCCGTCGTACGCCGGGATCGTCGCAAACAAATTGGCCCATTGGCCCCGGTTGTCGTGCGTGAGCGTCGAGCGGATGCCCTGGGCGGCAAGCGCGTCGCGCACCATCTCGATGAGACCGAGGTTCGGGACGCGGCTCGTCGTATCGATGGACACGAGGCGCTCGACCCATGACAGGCTGAGAGGCGATGCGTTATGCGACATGGAAGAAGCCGAAGACGGCGAGGAAAGGGGCGAGGAAGGGGAGGACGGCGCCGTTTCGACATCCTGCGACATGGCGAAGCTCCATCTTTAGAGTGGCTCCGATCATACCGAAAAACCGCGGACGTACCCAAGCGATCGCGCTGTCCGTCGTTTGTGCAGTGCGCCATGAGCGGGGCGCCTTATGCGCTCGCCCCTCTCGTTCGACGGCATGTCCGCTGCAATCAACGCGCGGCCGAGGGCGCAGCCTGCCGCGACGGTGCGCCCAGAGCACGCAGCGATTCCTTCACCGTCGCCAGGCGCACCGACAAGTCCGGGCTGCGCGTTTCGATACGCAGCTTGTCTTGCCCCGCGAGCTTGATGTGTTTGTGCTTCTGCACCATCTCGATGATCCGCATCGCGTCGATCGGCGGATTCGGGACGAACTGCAGGCTGATCGCGGCCTCCCCCGCATCGATCTTGGAGATCCCGAGCGGTTTTGCCGCGAGCCGCAGCCGATGCGTTTCGACGAGCGCATGCGCTTGCGGCGGCAGCTTGCCGAAGCGATCGATGAGTTCTTCCTGAATGTCGTCGATCGAATCGCTCGATTCGCAGCTGGCTAGGCGCTTGTAGATCGACAGGCGCTCCTGCACGTCGCCGCAGTAGTCGGCGGGAAGGATCGCCGGTGCATGCAGATTGATTTCGGTCGTTGCCGCGAGCGGCGCCGTGAGGTCGGGCTCTTGCCCGTTCTTGAGCGCTTTTACGGCGTCGGCCAGCATATCCGAGTAGAGCTGGAAGCCGATCTCGTGGATCTCGCCCGATTGTTTGTCGCCCAGTACCTCGCCGGTGCCGCGAATCTCGAGGTCGTGCATGGCGAGGTAAAAGCCGGAGCCGAGCTCTTCCATTTGCTGGATCGCCTCGAGCCGTCTCTGGGCCTGCTTCGTGAGCCCTTGCGGGTCGTGCACGAGCAGGTAGGCATAGGCTTGGTGATGCGAGCGCCCGACGCGGCCGCGCAGCTGATGCAGCTGCGCGAGACCGAACTTGTCGGCACGGTGAATGATGATCGTGTTGGAACTCGGCACGTCGATGCCGGTTTCGATGATCGTCGTGCACAGCAGCACGTTCGCGCGCTGAGCCACGAAATCGCGCATGACGCGTTCGAGTTCGCGTTCGTGCATCTGGCCGTGCGCCACGGCGATGCGGGCCTCGGGTACGAGCGCTTCGAGCATCGCTCGGCGATTCTCGATCGTTTCGACCTCATTGTGCAAAAAGTACACTTGGCCGCCGCGCTTGAGCTCGCGCAGCATCGCCTCGCGAATGACGCCGTCCTCTTCGCGCCGCACGAACGTCTTGATGGCGAGCCGCTTTTGCGGCGCCGTCGCGATGACGGAAAAGTCGCGCAGCCCCTCGAGCGCCATGCCTAGCGTGCGCGGAATCGGCGTCGCCGTCAGCGTGAGCACGTCCACCTCGGCGCGCAAAGCCTTGAGCGCCTCTTTCTGCCGCACGCCGAAGCGGTGTTCTTCGTCGATGATGACGAGGCCGAGGCGCTTGAAGCGCACATCGGACGACAGCAGTTTGTGCGTGCCGATGACGATGTCGACCGAGCCGTCGTTGATCTGCCCGATGGCCGCGTTGACTTCCTTCGTCGATTTGAAGCGCGAGAGTTCGGCAATGCGCACGGGCCAGTCGGCGAAGCGGTCGGTGAAGGTTTGCGTGTGCTGCTCGGCGAGCAGCGTCGTCGGTGCGAGCAGCGCCACTTGCTTGCCCGCCATCACGGCGATGAAGGCGGCGCGCAGGGCGACCTCGGTCTTGCCGAAGCCGACGTCGCCGCAGACCAGACGATCCATCGGCCGGCCCGCCGTCATGTCGCCGATGACCGAGGCGATGGCCGCCGCTTGGTCGGGCGTCTCCTCGAAGCCGAAGCTTTCGGCGAACTTCGCGTAGTCGCGCGGCTCCAGCTTGAACGCATGGCCTTCGCGCGCGGCGCGCCGTGCGTACAGATTCAAGAGCTCGGCGGCGGTGTCGCGAATCTGCTGGGCCGCCTTGCGCCGCGCTTTTTCCCATTGCCCGGAGCCGAGCGCGTGCAGCGGCGCGCTTTCAGGGTCGGCGCCGCTGTAGCGCGAAATGACGTGCAACTGGGAGACCGGCACGTACAGCTTGCTCTCGCCCGCGTACTCGAGGTGCAGAAACTCGGTTTCGCCTTCGCCGAGGTCCATCGACACGAGCCCCATGTAGCGGCCGATGCCGTGTTGCGCATGCACGACCGGGTCGCCCACCTTCAGCTCCGACAGGTCGCGCACCATCGAATCGACGCTGCTCGCCTGTTCTTGGCGGCGCCGGCCGGCTCGGCGCGCGAGCGTGCCGTAGAGCTCGGTCTCGGTGACGATCGCGATGCCCTCGGCGGGCAGCGAAAAGCCGCTCGTCAGCGGGGCGACGCCGAGCGTGAAGCGCTCGTCGCTCGTCAGCCAATCGGCGAAGCTGTCGACCGAAGCAGGACGCAAGCCATGCTCGGCGAACAACTGCGCGATCGTCTCGCGCCGGCCCGCCGATTCGGCGGCGACGAGCACGCGCCGTCCGGCGCCCTCGACGTAGCCGCGCAGCGCCAGGACGGGATCGTCCGCATGGCGATCGATGGCGAGCGAGGGCAGGGCCGTGGACCAGGCGCCGCCGCCGCTCGACGGCAGCACGAGGCGCGCGAAGGGCTTGGCGAGCGTATAGAAATCGTCGTCGGACAGGAACAGGCGCTGCGGTTCGAGGATCGGCCGCTCGCGGTCATGCGAGAGAAAGCCGTAGCGCTGCTTCGTATCGGTCGTAAAGCGCCGGATCGCGCCGTCGAGATCGCCGACGAATGCGAGATGCGCATCCTCGGGCAGGTAGTGGAACAGCGTGGCCGTTTCCTCGAAGAACAGCGGCAGGTAGTACTCGATGCCGGCCGAAGGCACGCCGTTGCCGATGTCCTTATAGACGGAGGACCGGCTCGGGTCGCCCTCGAACACCTCGCGCCAGCGACTGCGAAACGCCGTGCGGGCGGCTTCGTCGAACGGAAATTCCCGCCCGGGCAGCAGTCGCACGTCGCGCACGGGATACAAGCTGCGTTGCGTGTCCGGGTCGAACGCGCGGATCGAATCGACTTGATCGTCGAACAAGTCGATCCGGTAGGGCAGGGGCGAGCCCATCGGAAACAGATCGATCAGCGAACCGCGTACGCAGTACTCGCCGGGCCGCACGACCTGGCTCACGTGCTCGTAGCCGGCCAGCGTCAACTGGGCCTTGAGCTTGGCCTCGTCGAGCCGCTCCCCTTGCGCGAACGAGAAGGTGTAGGCGGCCAGGAACGCGGCGGGCGGCATGCGATAGAGCGCGGTCGTGGCGGGCACGAGCAGAATGTCGCAGCGGCCCTCGCCGAGATCGTGCAGCGTCGCCAGCCGTTCGGACACCAGATCCTGGTGCGGGGAGAACGTGTCGTACGGCAGCGTTTCCCAGTCCGGCAGCAAGCGCACGCGGGCGTTCGGCGCAAACCACGGAATCTCTTGGGCCAGCCGCTGAGCATCGACGGCGCTGGCGCACACGACGGCGGTCAGCGGCGGCTTTCCGCTCGGCGCCTGCGCACGGGCCGCCTCGCTGTAGCGCGCGATCAAAAGGGCGTCGGACGAGCCGTGGGTGCCGTCGAACGCGAAGCGTTGACCGGCCTTGACGAGCGCGAGGGGCAGTAGGGGCGGAGCTGAGGTGCTGTCGGTTTGCGGCATGACGAAAGAGCGTGCGGCCTTGCATGAGGGCGTAACGAAAGCCTTGCGGCAAGCGGGCCTACACCGCTCGGAGGCGGGCGCGGGCCGGGCTTTCGCGCCCCGGGCGCGGCGTCGCGAAGCGGCGCGATGCCCGGAGCAAAGCGCCTATTATAAAATCCGTCGTCTATTTTTGATCGGCAACCTCGTTTCGTGACCTCTCGCTTCTTCGCCTTGATCCCTTGCGCCGGTACCGGCAGCCGCTCCGGCGCCCCCATGCCGAAGCAATATCGCACCGTCGCCGGACGGGAACTGCTGCACTTCGCGCTGGCCGCCTTCGACGCCTGCGACGAACTCGCGCAAGCGCTCGTCGTCATTTCCCCCGACGACGCGCATTTCGACGAACAGCGGTTCGCGCCGCTTCGTTTCGCCGTGCGCCGCTGCGGCGGCGCCTCGCGGCAGGCCTCGGTCCGCAACGGCCTCGATGCGCTGGCCGAACTCGGCGCGGCCGACGACGATTGGGTGCTCGTGCACGACGCGGCGCGGCCCGGCATCACGCCGGCGCTGATCCGTTCGCTGATCGCGGCGCTCGCCGACGACGACGTGGGCGGCATCATGGCGCTGCCCGTCGCGGACACGCTCAAGCGCGTGGATATCGATCAGGGCGACCGTATCGCCCGCACGGAGTCGCGCAACGGCCTTTGGCAAGCCCAAACGCCGCAAATGTTTCGCATCGGCATGCTGCGCGAGGCGATCGCGCGGGCCGAGCGGGACGGTCACGACCTGACCGACGAAGCGAGCGCCATCGAATGGCTCGGCCATGCCCCGCGGCTCGTGCAAGGCAGCTTGCGCAACTTCAAGGTCACGTACCCCGAAGATTTCGCACTGGCCGAAGCGATTCTGACGCACGGCTCGAATACCTAGAGCGACGGGCGCGGCAGAGCAATCAACACACATCGAACGAACCGCGACCGTGGTCGCGACTGCAATGGAATGGACTCTCGAATGAATTTTAGAATCGGACAAGGCTACGATGTTCACGCGCTCGTGCCGGGGCGCCCGCTCATCATTGGCGGGGTAACGGTGCCGTACGAGCGCGGGTTGCTCGGCCACTCGGATGCCGACGTCTTACTGCATGCCGTGACCGATGCGCTGTTCGGCGCGGCGGCGCTGGGCGACATCGGCCGGCACTTTCCCGATACCGATACGCGCTTCGCAGGCGCCGACAGCCGGGTTTTGCTGCGCGAATGCGCGGCACGCGTGAGGCAAGCGGGCTTTGCAATCGTGAACGTCGACAGTACCGTGATCGCCCAGGCGCCGAAACTCGCGCCGCACATCGAGGCGATGCGCGTCAATATCGCCGAGGATCTCGCGCTGCCGCTCGCATGCGTCAACGTCAAAGCGAAGACGAACGAGAAGCTCGGCTATTTGGGACGTGGGGAAGGCATCGAGGCGCAGGCCGCCGTACTGCTTAGCGGCCCGAGCGCCGCGGGCGCCTGAACGACGAAAGACGCGGCGGTTCCGCGCCAACGCGCCGCGTGGCGTGCTAAGTACGCCTGCAATTGATTCATGTTTTTAATTGGCTTTAGCTATCGCGGCGACCGTCAGCCCGCTGCGCTTTTCGGGCATGGCGGGCATCGAAGGCGTGCGACGGCTACAAGGTGCCGCCGCCGACCGCGCGGTTGCATGCGCAGAGCTCGTTGGTCTGCAAGCCGTCGAGGATACGCAGGATTTCCTGCGTGTTGCGGCCCACGTTCAGGTTGTTCACCGAGACGTGTTGGATCGTGTTGTCCGGGTCGACGATGAAGGTTGCACGCAGGGCCACGCCGGCTTCCTTGTCGCGCACGCCGAGCTGATCGATCAGTTCGCCCTTGACGTCGCCGAACGCGTAATGGTTCAGCTTGTCGAGGTCCTTGTGCTCGCGGCGCCAGGCCAGCTTGACGAACTCGTTGTCGACGCTGCCGCCGAGCAATACGGCCTCGCGCTCTTCGAAATCCTTTTGTAGCTTCGCAAATTCGACGATTTCAGTCGGGCATACGAACGTGAAATCTTTCGGGTAGAAATAAATGATCTTCCACTTGCCGGGGAACGATTGTTCGGTAATCTCTTCGAATGCCGACTCGCCGTTTTCTTCATGGTGATTGAAACCCGGCTTCGCGGCGGACACGGTGAACGCTTCGAGCTTATCGCCGACGGTTTTCATGGGACGACTCCTGTGTCTGGTGTGTCGAGTCAAGAAAAGGACGCACTGATCAAAAGTACCGGCTCGGTGTAACGACTGCGGACCCGCACGCGTGCGCATGCCCATTGAGTTCAGGGAGCCATCGGCCCCGGCTAGCGATCGACGGCCGAGCGGCCTCGACCTTACGCGCTCTTGGCGAGGGGAAACTCGATTGTGACCTCGAGGCCCGGCCCGGGCGTGCGGTTGCGCAACTTGAGCGTGCCGCGATGGCGGCTCACGAGGCGCTGCACGATGGCCATGCCGAGACCTGTGCCGTTCGCCTGACTGCGCGCCGAATCGACGCGATAGAACGGACGGGTGACGAGCCCGATCTGGTCCTCGGGGATTCCTGGGCCCTCGTCTAGCACCGACAGCTCCACCCGCGAGTGCGACACGCGCGTCTCGAGCATGATGTGCGGCACGCCGTCGGATTCGCTCAAGCCGTACTTCTTCGCGTTCTCCAGCAAATTGCCGACCACCCGCCGCACGTCGGTTTCATCGGCTTCGATGACGGCCGAATCGGCCAGGCGGGCGATGAGCCGCACGCCGTCCTCGCTGGCCATGCGAGCCGCCATTTCTCCGGCGACGAGCGAAAGGTCGACAGGGCTCGAGAAGTGCTGCGCCGGGCGCGCATAGTCGAGAAAACGCCCGATGATGGAGTCCATTTGCTCGATGTCGTCGATCATGGCGTCTTTCGTGGCCTGGTCGGACGGGCTCATTTCCGTTTCGAGGCGCAGGCGCGCGAGCGGGGTGCGCAAGTCGTGCGAGATCCCCGCCAGCATCAGCGCGCGATCGGCCTCGAGCTGCTCGAGGTCGCGCACCATCTGGTTGAAGCTGCGGTTGGTTTCCGCCGCAACGCCAAGCCCTTGTTCGGGCAGCGCCTCGGGCGCTTGACCCAGCCCCACCTTGCGCGCGGCCGCGGCCAAGCGCGCGAACGGACGGTTCACGAGGCTCGTGATGAACGCGGCGCCGAACAGCGACAGCGCCAGCGCGAAGATGCCCCAGCCTGCCCACTGCAAGCCCGTCACACTGTCGAGCTGATCGCGGTCGAGCGCTACCCAATAGTCGTCGTCGTCGATCTTGAAGCTGATCCAGACGCCGGGGATGTCGTTGACCGACTGCGCGATGACGGTATCGTCGCCGAGCCGCCCGCGAATGTCATGCTCGATGAGCCGATTGAGCGATTCGTCGGGCTGCAGCTTGAACTTGTCGGTGGCCTCGCGCGGGTAGACGCGCACGCCCTCGTTGCTCTCGAGATCTTGCAGCAGCGCGCGGCGTAGGTCCGGATCGGAATAGAGCAGGGCCGTGCGCGTGAGCTTGACGATGGCCACGAGCTGGAGCGCGACGCGCTGCGCCCGCGGCTCGCGCTCGATCACGCGGAAGCTTTGAAACCATGCGGTAAGGCTGACCGCGATCAACAGCGCGATCAGCAAGAAGGTGCGCCAAAACAGGCCCCCGAACGCGTGGGCGAGAAACCGCCGGTTGATGCGCATGGGGGCTAGCGGGGCGCGCGTGAGGGCCGAGCGTAGGTCACGCCGCGCCGTCGGGGATGAAGACGTAGCCGAGGCCCCAAACGGTTTGAATGAAGCGGGGACTGCTTGGATCGACTTCGATCAGCTTGCGCAGACGCGAGATCTGCACGTCCAGGCTGCGATCGAACACTTCGTACTCTCTGCCTCGGGCGAGCTCCATCAGCTTTTCGCGCGACAGCGGCTGCCGCGGATGGCGCGCGAACACCTTGAGCACCGAGAATTCGCCCGTCGTGAGGGGAATCTCCTGGCCGGACTTCGTGAGCGTGCGCGTGGCTAGATTGAGCGCGAAGTCGCCGAATTCGAACACCTCGGCTGTTTCGGACGGCGCGCCGGGCAGTTCGGACGGCGATTGACGCCGCAAGACGGCGTGAATGCGCGCGACGAGTTCGCGAGGATTGAACGGCTTGGGCAGGTAGTCGTCGGCGCCCATTTCGAGGCCCACGATACGGTCGACGTCCTCGCCCTTGGCCGTCAGCATGATGATCGGCGTGCGGTCGTTGCTGCCGCGCAGACGGCGGCAGATCGACAGCCCGTCTTCGCCGGGCAGCATCAGGTCCAGCACGAGCAGATCGAACCGCTCACGCACCCAGAGCTTGTTCATCGCGGGCGCATTCTCCGCGACGTAGACGTTGAAGCCTTGCTCGCCGAGGTAGCGGCGCAGCAGATCACGCAAGCGAGGGTCGTCGTCGACGACGAGAATCTTCGAGGGGGTTTTAGTTTCCATGGGCGGCATCTTAGCGCGATTGGAAAGGTGGACGCGAAACGGTGAATTATTGGGTTACAGACAGTTACAAAATTTACCCGTGTTGATGCGTCGCGTAAACGGCCTCCCCTTAAACTTCTTCACGAATAGCGGCTGTTCGGTGGATACTTCATCCCATAACACCATTCTCTCGCGCTTGGCCTGGGCCGAGCGTCTGCATACGTAATTCGAGGTAGCCGGTTGCCGCATGACGAAGGGAACAAGATGACGGTGGGACGCGCGTTGCCGCGCATGCGAGCGCGGATCGCCGCGGTCGCCATCGCCGGCGCGCTCGCCAGTCTGACCGTTGCCGCCGACGCGCAAGCGCAGGCGCCGGCGCGCGAGCGCCGGGTCGAGCAGCATCATCCGTGGCATCGCCGCTATCTGCCGCCGCGGCGCGAGCCGCTTGCGCATCCCGCCTCCGCGGCAAGCGCACCCAATGTCCAGGGCGTGCCGATCATGAGGACGGCCTCGTCGCCGGCCGAGTTCGGCGATCACCAGCGTGACGGCCATATGACGGTCGATGAGCGGCGTTTGCTTCGCCAGCACATCGAGGACGCCGTGCGCGAACTCTACAGGCGTTGATCGAGCCGCAGGCCGGCCTCGTCGAGCATCGATCGGCGTGGTTCAGCGCGTCAATGCCGGCGCGCCGCGCGCCACGCGATCCAAAGCTTGCGGATCGGCGTCAACGCGATGCGTTGATGCAGCACTTGGAATTCATCGCGTTCGATTTCGTCGAGCAACGAGAGCGACAGCGCGGCTTGCGCCCGCAACGTGCGTTGCGTTGCCCGCTCCGCGGCAGGGATGCCGGCAAGCGCGGTGCGCAGCGACTCGCGCGCTCGATTCGTCTGGAACCGCATGAGTTCGGTGAACGACGGGCCGTATTTGCGGTTGATGAGGTCGGACGCCGTCACGCCGAAACGCTGCAGCTCGTCGATAGGCAAGTAGATGCGTCCATGTCGCGCATCGTTGCCGAGTTCCTGCACGAACTGCGCAAGCATCAGCGCATTGCCGAGCGTGCTTGCCCACGTCTCGGCGCGTTGCGGCTCGCGCGCCGTGGCGCGTGCTACGCCAGCCGCGAATGCGCCGCCGACGCGTTCGATGTAGCGCGTCAAGTTGGGAAAGTCGAGGTAGCGCGCCTGGTCTAGATCCATCTCGAACCCGGCAACCAAGCTGCGCAGCATCGGCCCTTCGGCCTCGATGTCGCGGCAATGAGCGACGAGCGCGTGCGACACCGGGTGCGACGGCTGTCCCGCCGCCAGCGCGGCCGTTTCCTTTTGCCACCATGCGAGCTTCGTGCGTCCGATCGTCGGATCGCTGACATCCTTGACCGTCTCCTCGAGTTCGCGGCGCAGGGCGTAGAGCGCCGTCAAAAGCGGCTGACGAGCGGCGGGTGCCTGACGCAGCGCGTAGTAGACGCTCGAGCCCGGGGGGGCTGCCTTTTGCGCGCAGTATTCATCGAAACTCTGGGGGGCGGAAGTCGGGGACGGTGACACGGCAAACGGACGATGAGACGGCGAACCGATAGGTGAAGGGATGAGCGCGCATCTCGCGCGGCGCGCCAAGCGAGGGAATCGACCGGGCGCGAGCGAAATCCCGCTTCGGTGCGGATACTACCGCACTTCGGCGCCGTCCGACGTCAGAGCGCCGCGGCAGCCGCCCTCGACCGCCCGCGCCGACTGCGAGCGCCCTAGTGCGGGCGTCTCGCCACGGCTTTGACCACCGACTCGCCACGCTCGGTCAAGCGCAGTTGCCGGCCCACGACCAGTTTGTCCAGCGCGACGAGCTGGCGCTCCACGAGCGACGCCACATCGCCCCGATCTAGCTCGCCCAAATCCCGTTTGCCGCCCACGAGCAGCAGCGCGGCGAATTCATGAGGACTGAGCATGTTTTCCTCCGTATCGAATGCAGGTTGGGCGACGGATCGCCGATCGCCTGCTACCAAGATAGGTCGCTGACGACGTTGGCCGGCGCGCAAATTGTCGCAGGGCCGGTCGAGGGCGCACCGGCGCGCTATGCTGACGACGGTTGTATCACTGCGTGATGTATCTGCCGTGCAAGCAAGCAAGCGAGCGATGCGACGGGCGGCGGGGCGGTTAGCGCATTTGGCCCAAGGAAACGAAGGCCTACTATGAAAACCTTGAGCGGCGAAAAGTCGCTGGGGGACCAAGCATGATGATGAAAATCAACGAGCCGCTCGGGCGCGGCGCATCGCAAGCCGCGGGGTGGCCCGTTCTGCGCCTGGGATTCCGTCCGTTCTACCTTGGCGGAGCGCTATTCGGCCTCGTCGCCGTTGCGCTCTGGCTGTCGGCGTTGCGAGGCCATGGCTCCGCCGGGCACGCCGTGCGGATGTCGGGCGTCGTTTGGCACGTGCACGAAATGCTGTTCGGATTCGTCGCGGCGATCGTCGTCGGCTTCTTGCTGACGGCCGTGCGCGCATGGACTTCGCGTCCGACGCCGACCGGCGCGGCGCTCGGCGGGCTCTGGTTGTTATGGGCCGCGGGGCGGGTGCTCGTCTGGACCGGTCCTTCGCTCGCGGCGGCGGTGGTCGACGTGGCGTTCCTGCCGATCGTCGCGGTGGTTCTGCTGCGCGTGCTGATCGCCGCCAAGAATCGTCACAATATTTTCTTGCCCGTGGCGCTTGCGCTGTTCGGGCTGCTGAACGCGCTGTTTCATTGGTACGCCTGGGAGGGCCGTTTCGATCTCGCGCTGCGCGTGGCATATGCCACGACCGGGCTCGTCATGATGTTCATTTCGGTGATCACGGGACGCGTGGTGCCGATGTTCACGACGAACGCGATTCCGGGGTTTGCCGTCAGGCGCTGGAAGTTCGTCGACGCGTGGGCGGCGCCCGCACCGCTGATCGCGCTGGGGGCCGACGCCCTGGGCGCGCCGGGGATCGTCGTGGCCGCGTGCGCCGCGGCGACCGCCGCCATTCACGCGGTGCGCATCGTGGGATGGCGGTCCTGGCGGGTCGGGCCGCGCCCCATTCTTTGGGTGCTACATGCGGCGTGCGCGTGGATTCCCCTGGGGTTCGCGCTGCTGGCCGGCGCCGCGCTCGGCGTGCTGTCGCACTCGTTGGCCATCCACGCGCTGACCGTCGGTGCAATGGGCGGGGCGATCATCGCCATGATCACACGCACCGCGCTTGGTCACACCGGGCGGATGCTGATTGCGGGACGGTTCGAGATCGCGAGCTACTGGCTCATGATCGTAGCCGCGCTCGCACGCGTGTTCGGCCCGCTCGTGTTTCCGGCTATGAGCGCCGTATGGATCGACATCGCAGGCGGCGCGTGGTGCGCGGCGCTCGTGGTTTACGTGATCCGCTATGCGCCTTATTTGAGCATGCCTCGGATAGACGGCAAGCCCGGTTGACGACGCGAGCCGAGATGAGCGCGGGCGTCCATTGTTCTGAAGGTTGTCCGCGCCGCCGTGACGGCATTGCGGAAAAACGTTCGCCACCGCGCGGAGCCGGGCGTGCTTGATGGAGCATGATGGGGTTGCGGCATGACGCCATCGGGCGAGGAGTGCACCATGAAGCTAGCGCTCGGCAGCGTGCTGCTGACCGATCTTTACGAGCTGACGATGCTGCAGGCGTATTTCGACGCCGGCATGAATGAGACCGCATCGTTCGAGTTGTTCGTGCGCGGCTTGCCGAAGGAGCGCAATTTTTTGATGGCCGCTGGGCTCGAGCAGGTGCTCGAGTATCTCGAGCAGCTTCGCTTCACGCCCGACGAGTTGTCGTCGCTATCGAAAACGGGGCGATTTTCGACGCCGTTCATTCGCTCGCTCGAGCATTTGCGCTTTACAGGCGATGTCGACGCGATGCGCGAGGGGACCATCTTCTTTCCCGACGAGCCGATCATCCGCGTCACCGCGCCGATGCGCGAGGCGCAGTTGATCGAAAGCCGACTGATGAACCTCGCGCACTTCGAGACGGTGGTCGCGAGCAAAGCGGCGCGCTGCGTGCTCGCCGCGCCCGATAAGCTGCTCGTCGATTTCGGACTGCGGCGTGCGCACGGCGCCGAGGCCGCTTGGCTCTCGGCGCGCGCCTCGTTCTTGGCGGGCTTTAGCGGCACGGCGACACTTGCCGCCGGGCTCGCCTTCGGTATCCCCATCTATGGAACGATGGCCCATTCCTACGTGCTGGCGCACGATGACGAAGCTTATGCGTTCGAGCAATTTGCGCGCTCGCAGCCCGAGAATGCGACCCTGCTGATCGATACCTACGATACGGAAGAAGCGGCGCGCAAGATCGTTGCGCTTGCGCCGCGGCTCGCCAAGGACGGCATCTCCCTGCGCGGCGTGCGGCTCGACAGCGGCGATCTCGGCGAGCATGCGCGGCGTGTGCGCGGCATTCTCGATGCGGGCGGCTTGAGGGATGTAACGATCTTCGCGAGCGGCAATCTCGATGAGCACCGGTTGCGTCAACTATTCGACGACCAAGCACCGATCGACGGCTTCGGCGTCGGCACGCGGATGAACACTTCGGCCGATGCTCCATACCTTGACTGCGCCTACAAGCTCGTCGAATATGCGGACGAGCCGCGGCGCAAGCGCTCGGAAGGCAAGGCGAGCTGGCCCGGACGCAAGGCGGTCTATCGGCTCACCGGGCCGAACGGCGTGATGGCCGGCGATTGGGTGACGCTGGCACGAGAGAAGCGCGACGGCGAGCCGCTGCTGGAGGCCGTCATGCGCGGCGGCAAGCGCTGCGGCGAACCGGTGACGCTGCAAGCGGCGCGCGAACATGCGCGGCGGGCGCTGCGAGCGTTGCCGAGCGCGCAGCGCACCCTCGACGTCGACGAGCCGTATCCGGTGGCGATATCGGACGGCCTGCGCGAGCTGGCGCGACGGCTCGACGAAGGGCGCAAGGGTTAGCGCCTTAGGCCGCGAGTTGCCGTGCCGTGGCGTCGAATGCTCGCTTCGCCTTTTCGACGATCTCGTCGATTTGATCGCGGGCAATCACGAGGGGCGGCGAGAGCAGCATGCGATCGCCCGAAGCCCGCATGACGAGGTTGCCGTTGAAGCAGAAATCGCGGCACATCGCGCCCACCTCGCCGCCATTGACGAATCGCGTTCGCGTGCGCGGCGCCTGCGCGAGCTGCACGCCCGCGACGAGGCCGGCGCCCGATACTTCGCCGACGATCGGGTGGCCCTCGAACGCCTCCCGCAAGCAGGCTTGGAAGTACGGGCCGGTTTCCTCCTTCACGCGCGTGACGATCTGCTCGTCGCGCAGCAGCTCCAGGTTCGCGACCGCCACCGCCGCCGCGACCGGATGTCCCGAATACGTGAGCCCATGATTGAACTCGCCGTTCTCGATGATCGCGCGGGCGATGCGATCGTGCAGCGCGACGGCGCCCATCGGGACATAGCCGCTCGTGAGGCCCTTGGCGAGCGTCAGCAGATCGGGTTCGAAGCCGAAATGTTGATGCGCGAACCATTCGCCCGTGCGTCCGAATCCCCCGATCACCTCGTCGGCCACGAGCAAGATGTCGTACTTGCGGCAGATGCGCTCGATCTCCGGCCAGTAGGTGGAAGGCGGGAAAATGACACCCCCGGCGCCTTGGAACGGCTCGCCGATGAACGCAGCGACATTGTCGGCGCCGAGCTCGAGGATCTTTTCTTCGAGTTGCCGGGCGCGAGCTAGGCCGAACGCTTCCGGCGTCATATCGGCGGGCGCTTCCGCGAAGAAGTAGGGTTGATCGATGTGCACGACGTGCTCGAGCTTCGAGGGCATCTGCTCATGCATGTACGCCATTCCGCCGAGCGTCGCGGCTGCGATCGTCGATCCATGATAGCCGTTCTCGCGCGCGACGATGTAGCGCTTCGAAGGCTTGCCTTGCGTCGCCCAGTATCGATAGACGATGCGCAGCACGGTGTCGTTGCCCTCCGATCCGCTGTTGCAATAGAAGAAGTGATTGAACGGCGCCGGCGTGAGTTCGGCAAGCAGCGCCGACAGCGCGATGACCGGAGGATGAGTCGTCTTGAAGAACGTGTTGTAGTAGGGCAGCGCGCGCAGTTGGCGATAGGCGGCATCGGCCAGCTCCTTGCGGCCGTAGCCGACGTTGACGCACCACAGGCCCGCCATGCCGTCGATGATGCGGTTGCCGTCGGAGTCCCAAAGGTAGACGCCTTCGGCCTTGACGATGACGCGGCTGCCGGCGCGATTGAGCGCCCCCATGTCGGAAAACGGATGAAGGTGATGCGCCGCGTCGAGCGCGCGATAGTCGGTCGTGCTGGGCGAGGGCAGTTCCGCGTTCGTTTTCGCGGCCTGCGCGTGCTCGCGCTCGTGCGCGGGTGATTCGAGTTCGTGGCTCATAGTCGCTCCGTTCGATGCGTTGCGATGTGCATGTCAGACGTGCAGCAGCAAGTGTTTTCGTTCCCACGAGCTGATCACTCGAAAGAACGCGTCGTATTCGGTTTCCTTCAGCGTAAGAAACGCCTTCACGAACGACTCGCCGAGAATCGACGCGAGCGGCTCGGACGCTGCCATCAAGGTCAGGCCCTCTTCGAGATTGCGCGGCAATTGATAGGGCATGCGATAGCCGTCGTCCGACAAGGGTTCGGTCGGGGCGAGGCGCTGGGTCAAGCCGAGATACCCCGCGGCGAGCGTGCCGGCGATCGCGAGATAAGGATTGCAGTCGACGCCGGGGATGCGGTTTTCGATCCGCCGCGAAGCGGGCGACGAGTGGGGAATGCGAAAGCCGACGGTGCGATTGTCGTAGCCCCATTGCACGTTGATCGGCGCGGCCATGAAGCGAGACAGGCGCCGATACGAATTGATGTACGGCGCGAAAATCGGCATCAGCGCCGGCGTGTACTTCTGCAGGCCGCCCAGGTAATGGTGGAACATGTCGGTGGGCTCGCCCTCGCGCCCCGTGAAAAGATTGCGGCCGGTTTCGACGTCGACGAGGCTCTGATGCACGTGCATGGCCGAGCCCGGTTCGCCCTCCATCGGCTTGGCCATGAACGTCGCGTACATATGATGGCGCAGCGCGGCCTCGCGCACCGTGCGTTTGAATAGGAACACGCGGTCTGCTAGATCGAGCGGATCGCCGTGCAGGAAATTGATCTCCATTTGCGCGGCGCCCACTTCATGGATCAACGTGTCGACTTCGAGCTTTTGTATCTCGCAGTATTCGTAGATGTCTTCGAACAGCGGATCGAATTCGTTGACGGCCTCGATCGAGTAAGCTTGCCGGCCCGTTTCGGGGCGGCCGGTGCGGCCGATGGGCGGGCGCAGCGGCAGGTCCGGGTCCTTGTTCATTTCGACGAGATAGAACTCGAGTTCGGGCGCCACGACGGGTTTCCATCCCTTCGCGGCATAGAGTTCGAGCACGCGCCGCAGAACGCGGCGCGGCGAAATCGCGACCGGGGTGCCGTCGAAATGGACGCAATCGTGGATCACCTGCGCCGTGGGGTCGACGGCCCACGGAATGATGCGGATCGTCGAAGGGTCGGGCACGCAGACCATATCGGGATCGGTGACGCCCGTCAGGCTGCCGTCGTCCGGATACTCGCCCGTGACGGTTTGGATCATCACCGCTTGCGGCAGGCGCATCGATTCGCCCGACTCGAACTTGCTGCGCGGGATGATCTTGCCGCGCGCGATGCCGGACATGTCGGGGATGATCGCCTCGATTTCGGTGATGTGGTGTTGTCGGAGAAATTCGTCGATTTCGTGCATGGCTGTTCTCGATTCGTTGTGTTGCGTGCGCGTGGCCCGAAGGAGACGGCGCGCATTTCAAATGCCGGCGTGAGACGTGGATCGCTCGCGCGAGCGCGCTCGGCACGCCATGCCGAACGCGCGAAAGATGGCGCTCGACAGCGGATCGGCGTCGTGCCGCCATTCGGGATGCCACTGGACGCCGAGCGCGAACGCGCGCGCGTCGCGCACGCGCGCCGCTTCCACCAGACCGTCAGGGGCGAGCGCTTCGACGACGAGGCTCGGTGCAAGCTCGGCTACGCCTTGCATATGAAGGGAATTCACCCAAGCTTCTCCGCGCCCGTTCATCAGCGCCCGCAGCATGCCGCCTTCGGCGAGCTGCACAGGGTGGGCGGGGCCGTACTGCACGTCGAGCGAGGCGCTCTGGTCTTCGCGATGATCATTGCGGCCTTCGACTTCGTGCACGCGTTGATGCAGCGTGCCGCCGAAGACGACGTTCATCTCCTGAAAGCCACGGCAAATCGCGAGGACGGGAACGCCGGCGTCGATGGCCGCGCGCATGAGCGGCAGCGTCGTGGCGTCGCGTGCGCGATCGTGCAGCGTGCCGGGGCTGCTCGGGGCGCCGCCGTAATGATGCGGCTCGACGTTCGACAGGCTGCCCGTGAAAACGAGCCCGTCCAGGGCTTCGACGAGTTCGGCGCTCGATTGTCTAGGGCCGAGAGCCGGCACGACGAACGCTAACGCATCGGCGCCCTCGACGACTGCGCCAATGTACTTGTCGACAACGACGTGCGCGCGATGTGGGCCGCTTTCAGCGCTGTCGGCCGTGATGCCGACGATAGGTTTGATTAGCATAACTAACTAATAGGTTTTATTTCGCCTGTCTGGCGCGAAAAATGCGCATACGGCATGTTCGACGGGCGTGACGAATCGCGCGCCTGATCGGCACGACGAAACGCACAAGCCCCGAATGAAGTACGGCTCGAGGGAAGAGGCGCTACGGCAGCAGAGAGGACGCCTCGTCGGTGCGTACGGCGATGTAGGCGCGTGCCGCGGTGACGTTGTGGCGCCGAATGGAACGGCGGGAAAGGATCGTGAAGACGGACAGGACTCGGCGGAACGCAAGCTGGCCGGTGCTGCCGTCGGCGATGGCGCAGGCGGCGCGAAGGCGATTCGCGCGCTGACTGCGGTTCCATCTAACCAAAGGGCCTCGGACTCTCACGATGACACTCGAACGGGTGTTGAGGGTATACGACGTATTAGTGAGCATATACGAGCCAGGCTTATCGTCAATTCATTTTTCGAAATGCTTCGTAACCGGCAATCGATCTTTGCGCGTATTTGCGCGATGCAACACCGGCAAGTTCGGTTGCGTGTGCGGCGATTGGAGGGATTTCCGCGGTGCTTATTGGCCGCCGTGTGGCTAGAATGGCCGCGACTGCGTTGATTCTCGATTTTTCAGAGCACATCGATGCTCGCATGACGACGAGGCACAAATGAACGACATGACATTGACGGATTGGCAGGCCAAGGCCGCGGCGCTTTCCATCGAAGGCCGCGCGTTTATCGATGGCGTATATCGAGATGCAAGCGGTAGCCGGACATTCGATTGCAAGAGCCCGATCGACGGCCGGGTACTTGCGCGGGTCGCCGATTGCGGTGAGGCCGAGGTGGATTTCGCCGTCGAAGCCGCGCGTCGCGCGTTCGACGAGCGCACCTGGTGCGGGCTCGATCCGCGTCGGCGCAAAGCAATTTTATTGAGATGGGCGGCATCGATCCGCGCACATCTCGACGAACTCGCATTGCTCGAAACGCTCGACGCCGGCAAGCCGATCGGCGATACGACGACGGTCGATGTGCCGGGCGCCGCGTATTGCGTCGAATGGTTCGCCGAAGCCATCGACAAGATCGGCGGCGAAGTGGCGCCGGCCGATCAACACTTGGTCGGGCTCGTCACGCGCGAGCCCATCGGCGTGGTCGCGGCCGTCGTGCCGTGGAATTTCCCGATCTTGATGGCGGCTTGGAAATTCGCACCGGCGCTCGCGGCCGGCAACAGCGTCGTGCTCAAGCCCTCGGAAAAGTCGCCGTTGACGGCGATCCGCATTGCCCAGCTGGCCCATGAGGCGGGCATTCCGGCCGGTGTCTTCAACGTGCTTCCGGGCGGCGGCGAAGCCGGCAAGCTGCTCGCGCTGCATCGCGACGTCGATTGCATCGCGTTCACGGGCTCCACCAAGGTCGGTAAGCTCATCATGCAGTACGCGGGCCAATCGAATTTAAAGCGCGTCTGGCTCGAGCTGGGCGGCAAGTCGCCGAACATCGTGCTGGCCGATTGCCCCGATCTCGATCGGGCCGCGAAGGCAGCCGCCGGCGCTATCTTCTACAACATGGGAGAGATGTGCACGGCGGGCTCGCGCTTGCTCGTCGCACGCGGCATCAAGGAGGCGTTTCTCGATAAGCTCGTTCGCGCGGCGGCCGGCTACCGGCCCGGCAATCCGCTCGACCCGCGTACGTCGATGGGCGCCATCATCGATCGAGCGCAGTTCGATCGGGTGCTGTCGTATATCGAGGCTGGCCGCAAGGAGGCCTCCTTGCTGCTCGGCGGCGAAGCGGCGAGCGTCGTGAGCGGCGGCTTGTACGTCGAACCGACGATCTTCGACGAGGTGCGTCATGATGCCGGGATCGCGCGCGAAGAGATTTTCGGTCCGGTGCTGTCGGTCATTGCTTTCGACACGGTCGACGAAGCAGTCCGGATTGCCAACGATACCGAATACGGTTTGGCGGCAGCCGTCTGGACGTCCGATTTGACGACGGCGCACGAAGTTTCGCGCCGCCTGAGGGCCGGCACCGTTTGGGTGAACTGCTACGATGAGGGCGGCGACATGAATTTCCCGTTTGGCGGCTACCGCCAGTCGGGTAATGGACGCGACAAGTCGCTGCATGCCATCGAGAAATACACCGAGCTGAAGTCCACGCTTTTACGACTACGTTAGTTTGCTATCCCTTCATGAATGAACCGCTTTACGGCGATGGGGCGGTGCGCCGCACATCGCTTTATGGATCGTCGACCGAAAACACCTATGCGGGGGCGCTCTCGTTCATGCGTCGGCGCTACTCGCGCGAGCTCGACGGGGTCGATGTGGCGGTCTCGGGCGTGCCGCTCGATCTCGCCACGACCTTTCGCTCCGGCGCACGGCTCGGGCCCGCCGCCGTCCGCGCCGCAAGCGTGCAGCTGGCCGAGCTCAAACCGTATCCCTGGGGCTTCGATCCGTTCGACGATCTGGCCGTGATCGATTACGGCGATTGCTGGTTCGATGCGCACAACCCGTTGACGATCAAGCCGGCGATCGTCGAGCACGCGCGCACGATCTTGCGCAGCGAGGCGAAGATGCTCACGCTCGGTGGGGACCATTTCATCACCTACCCGCTGTTGATGGCCCATGCGGAAAAATACGGCGCACCGCTTTCGCTGATTCATTTCGATGCGCATTGCGATACCTGGCCCGACGATCAGCCCGATAGCCTCAATCACGGCACGATGTTCTACAAGGCGGTCAAGGACGGGCTGATCGATCCGACCACGTCGGTTCAGATCGGCATTCGCACCTGGAACGACGACTTCATGGGCATGCATGTGCTCGATGCGGCGTGGATTCATGAGCACGGCGCCCGTGCAGCCATCGAACGGATTGGCTCGATCGTCGGCGCGCGGCGCGCTTACGTGACGTTCGATATCGACTGTCTCGATCCCGCGTTCGCCCCCGGCACCGGCACGCCCGTCGCGGGCGGGCTAACGTCGGCGCAAGCGTTGGCCATCTTGCGGGGGCTCGGCCATGTCGATATCGTGGGCGCGGATGTCGTCGAGGTCGCGCCCGCCTACGATCACGCCGACATCACCGCCATCGCAGCGGCGCACGTGGCGTGCGATCTGCTGTGTCTATGGCGGCAGCGCAAAGCCGGTGCGCCGCAACGCTAGCGCGATGCGATGGCTGCGCGACGCGCTTCGTGCTTCGTCTCGCGGGGCGATCGAGCCCCCAGGCTTGGCGCCCCCGCGGTGGTGTCGCCCCCCCGTAACCCCACCGCGGGGCAATCGCGCGACCGGGGGGCGGCGA
>JBQCDS010000466.1:0-14466 GCA_051961035.1 Trinickia sp.
TATTCTCGATCTGTACCTCGGCTCGCTCGAAGCGCTCGGCTTCGATCTGAAGCAAAACGACGTGCGCTTCGTCGAAGACGATTGGGAAAATCCGACGCTCGGCGCCTGGGGCCTCGGCTGGGAAGTCTGGCTCAACGGCATGGAAGTCACGCAGTTCACCTACTTCCAGCAAGTGGGCGGGCTCGATTGCAAGCCGGTGCTCGGCGAAATCACGTGCGGGCTCGAGCGGCTCGCGATGTATCTGCAAAAGGTCGAGAACATCTACGACCTCGCCTGGACCGAATGGGAAGAAGCGGGCCCGAACGGCCCCGAGGTGCGGCGCCTGTCCTACGGCGACGTCTACCATCAGAACGAAGTCGAGCAATCGACGTACAACTTCGAACAAGCGAACGTCGAACTGCTGTTCTCGCAGTTCACGAACTACGAGTCCGAGGCGAAGCGCATGATCGACACGCAACTCGCGCTGCCCGCCTACGAACTCGTGCTCAAGGCGGGGCATACGTTCAATCTGCTCGACGCGCGCGGCGCGATTTCCGTCACGGAGCGCGCAGCCTACATCGGCCGCATCCGCGCGCTGTCGCGGGCGGTCGCGCAAGCCTATTACGATTCGCGCGAAAAGCTCGGCTTCCCCATGCTCGGCAATCCCGTGCACGGGGTGCCCGGCCTGACGACGGACGAGCAAGACGCCGCCATGCCGGCGTGGGCGCCGCCTCTGCGGGCCGAGCGCGCGATCGACAAGGAATGACGAGACCTCAACGAATATGACTCAAGCTCCCCAAGCCACCCTGCTCGTCGAATTGTTGACTGAGGAATTGCCGCCCAAGGCGCTCGCGCGGCTGTCCGACGCGTTCGCTCAAGGCCTCGTCGAGCGCCTGGGCGCGCGCGACCTGATCGCGGGCGAACCGACGTACGAAGCGTTCGCCTCGCCGCGCCGTCTCGCGGTGCTCGTCAAGAACGTACGCGCCGTCGCGCCCGAAAAACAAGTGCGCGAGAAAGTGCTGCCCGTCTCCGTCGCGCTCGATGCCAACGGCCAGCCTACGGCGCCGCTCGCGAAGAAGCTGGCGGCGCTCGGCTTCCCCGATACCGCGCTCTCCGATCTCGAACGCGCCTCCGACGGAAAAGCCGAAGCGTTCTTCCTGCGCTACGCCGCGCCCGGCGCGACGCTCGCCGATGGCCTGCAAGCCTCGCTCGACGAAGTCCTCACGCTCGGCAAGCTGCCGATTCCGAAAGTGATGACGTACCAGCGCCCCGACGGCACGAGCGTGCAGTTCGTTCGTCCGGTGCAGCGTCTCACGGTGCTGCACGGCGATCAGGTCGTGCCCGTCACGGCCTTCGGCATCGACGCCGGCGATGCCACGCTCGGCCATCGCTTCCTGTCGGACGGCCTCGTCGGGCTCTTGCATGCCGACGACTACGCGCAAACGCTCGCAACGAAGGGCCGCGTGATCGCGAGCTTCGCCGCGCGGCGCGCACGGATCGTCGAGCAACTGAATGCGCACGCGCACGGCGATAGCGTCGTGATGCCCGAGGCGCTGCTCGACGAAGTGACGGCGCTCGTCGAATGGCCCGTCGTCTACGAGTGCCGCTTCGACGATCAATTCCTGCAAGTGCCGCAGGAATGCCTGATTTTGACGATGCAAACGAATCAGAAGTATTTCGCGCTGACGGATCGAGCCGGCAAACTGCGCTCGCGCTTTCTGATCGTCTCCAACATCGAAACGGCGACACCGGGCGAAATCGTCGAGGGTAACGAGCGCGTCGTGCGCCCGCGCCTGGCCGATGCAAAGTTCTTCTTCGAGCAAGACAAGAAGAAGCCGCTCGCCGATCGCGTGCCGCTGCTTGCGAACGTCGTGTATCACAACAAGCTCGGCTCCCAGCTCGCACGCGTCGAACGCCTCGAAGCGCTCGCACGCATCCTCGCTCCGCTCGTCGGTGCGGATCCCGTGCAAGCCGCGCGCGCCGCGCGCCTGGCCAAGGCCGATTTGCTGACCGACATGGTCGGCGAATTCCCCGAGTTGCAAGGCACGATGGGCACGTACTACGCCCGCCACGACGGCGAGCCCGAAGAAGTTGCGCTCGCCTGCACCGAACACTATCAGCCGCGCTTTTCAGGCGACGCGTTGCCGAGCACACGTGTGGGCACGGCTGTGGCACTGGCGGACAAACTCGAAACGCTCGTGGGCATCTGGGGCATCGGCCTCGTGCCGACGGGCGAGAAAGACCCGTTCGCGCTGCGCCGCCACGCGCTCGGCGTGCTGCGCATCTTGATCGAGAAGCAGCTGCCGATCGATCTGCCTCAATTGCTGCATGAAGCCGCCGGGTGCTTCGCCGCCACGCCGCAAGTGGCCGACAACACGGACGCTCTTTACACGTTCTTCATGGATCGCCTGCGTGGCTTGCTGCGCGAGCGCGGCTACGCCGCGAGCGAAATCGAAGCCGTGTTGAGCCTACAGCCGAGCAAGGTGGACGACATCCTGGCCCGGCTCGATGCCGTGCGCGAATTTTCGGCGCTGCCGGAAGCCGGCGCGCTGGCTGCCGCCAACAAGCGCATCACGAACATTTTGAAGAAGTCGGAAGCGGAAGTGACCTTGACCACCACGGCGGGGGCGCCGCGCACGGGGGCCGCAGCCGCACCGGCCGTGCAATCGGCGCTGCTCGTCGAGCCGGCCGAGCGTTCGCTGAGCGAGCAACTGAAGCAAGTCACGCCGGCGGTTCAAGCCCAACTCGAACAGCGCGACTACACGCGTGCGCTGTCGGCGCTCGCCGCGCTGCGCGACCCTGTCGATACGTTCTTCAACGACGTGATGGTCAATGTCGAGGACGCCGCGCTGCGCAAGAACCGGCTCGCGCTGCTGGCCGAACTGCACGCGCAGATGAACTGCGTGGCCGACATCTCCAAGCTCGCGGCGTAAGCGGCGAAAGCGACGCATATGACTTCCGCCAAGAAGCTCGTCATCCTCGATCGCGACGGCGTCATCAACGTCGATTCGGATGCCTTCATCAAATCGGCCGACGAGTGGATTCCGATCCCGGGCAGCCTCGAGGCGATCGCGCGGCTCAACCAAGCCGGCTATCGCGTCGCTATCGCGTCGAACCAGTCCGGCATCGGACGCGGCTTGTTCGACATGGCCACGCTCAACGAGATGCACGAGAAAATGCATCGCGCCGCGGCGCTCGTGGGCGGGCGCATCGATGCCGTGTTCTTTTGTCCGCACACGGCGGAAGATCAATGCGAATGTCGCAAGCCGAAGCCGGGGCTGTTGCAGATGATCGTCGACCGCTTCGAGATCGACCCGGCCGCAACCCCTACCGTCGGCGATGCGCTACGCGATTTGCAGGCCGGCGCGGCGCTCGGCTTTCCGACCCACCTCGTGCTGACGGGCAAAGGCAAGAAAACGCTCGCGGCGGGCGGCCTGCCGGAAGGAACGAAGGTATACGACGACCTAAAATCGTTCGTGCTGTCGTTCCTCGCCGATCAGCACGAGTGAGTGCGAGCACACACGCCCCACGTCAACCGATCGAAGACACCGATGCGATTTATCCGCTCCTTCCGCTCGCTGCTGCTGTTGCTGTACTTCATCGTCTTCACCGTTCCGTATGCGACGGCCTGTTTCATCGCCTTCCCGTTCATGAATGCGGACCGGCGCTATTGGATGGCCGTCGGCTGGTGCCGCTCCACGGTCACCGTCGTGCGGTATTTGAACGGCATCCGCTACCGCATCGAAGGCGCCGAGAATCTGCCCGATGGCCCCGCCGTGCTGCTGTCCAAGCATCAGTCGGCCTGGGAAACGCTGGCCTTCCCGGCAATCATGCCTCGCCCGCTGTGCTATGTGTTCAAGCGCGAGCTGCTTTATATGCCCTTCTTCGGATGGGCGCTCGGCATGCTGAAGATGGTCCACATCGACCGCAAGGAAGGCAAGTACGCGTTCGTCTCCGTCGTGAAGCAAGGGCGGCTTCGCATGAGCGAAGGGGCCTGGGTGATCATGTTCCCCGAGGGCACGCGCACGCCGGTCGGCAAGCAGGGCAAATACAAGACGGGCGGTGCGCGGTTTGCGATCGATACCGGCGCGCCCGTCGTGCCGATCGCGCACAACGCCGGCCGCGTGTGGCCGCGCAACTCGTTTATCAAATACCCCGGCATGGTGACGGTGTCGATCGGCAAGCCGATCGAGTCGGCCGGCCTGACGCCCGATGAGCTCAATCGGCGGGTCGAAGCGTGGATCGAAGCGGAGATGCGCCGCATCGATCCCGACGCGTATCACGACACCGACGGCGCCGGCCTGCGTAACCGCGGCCGCGCCGACGCGCAAGCAACGTAACGCCGCGCGCCGATGCTCAAACCCGTGAAGCCGCCCGCCGCCTCCGCGCTCGATACCGTCCAACTCGATCTCCCGCTGTTCGGGAGCGCGGCCGACGAAGCCGGTCCCGTGCCGCCGGCGGCATCGACACCCCCTCGGCAAGACCCGACGCCGAACGGGGTGAGGCTGCGGCGCCTGACGCTGAACGGACGGACGCTCGAGTACGCGCTCAAACGCTCGTCGCGACGCACGATCGGCTTTTCGATCGACGGCAGCGGCTTGGCGATCACGGCCCCGCGTTGGGTGACGCTAGCCGATATCGAAACGGCCATCGCTGGCAAGGAGCGCTGGATCTTCGCGAAGCTGGCGGAATGGCAAACGCGAGCCGAGCAACGTGCGTTGCCGCGCATCGACTGGCGCGATGGCGCGCAGATTCCTTATCTCGGCAAACCCGTGCAGATTGCGCTCGCCTCGGCGAATGCGGCGCTCGTCTTCGATGCACAGGCCACCACGCTCGCGCTGGCGCTCCCCGCGCATGCCGACGCGCAGCAAATCAAAGACCGCGTGCAAGGCTGGCTGCAAACCGAAGCCAAACGCGTGTTCGGCGAACGGCTCGATTACTACGCGCAAAAGCTCGGTGTCGGGTACACGGGCTACGCTTTGTCGTCAGCAGCCACGCGTTGGGGCAGTTGTTCGAGCGATGGACGCATTCGCCTCAATTGGCGGCTCATCCATTTTCCGCTGTCCATCATCGATTACGTGGCCGCGCACGAGCTGGCGCATTTGCGCGAAATGAACCACAGCCCGCGCTTTTGGCAAACGGTGGAATCGATCTTCCCAGAGTTTCGCGAGGCGCGGCATACGCTCAAGCACCACCCGCCGGAACTGCTGCCGACGCTTTGAGGCATGGCCGCCGCGCTCGTCGGCCGCTTACTGCGTCTTCTTTTGAATGAACTCGATCTTGTACCCATCCGGGTCGGCAACGAACGCGATGACGGTGGTGCCGTGTTTCATCGGCCCCGCTTCGCGCGTGACGTTTCCGCCTTGCGCCTTGATTTTCTCGCAGGCGGCGTAGGCATCGTCGACTTCGATCGCGATGTGGCCGTACCCCTCGCCGAGATCGTAAGACTTCGTATCCCAGTTGTGGGTGAGCTCGATAACGGCGCCATCGCTTTCGTCTGTGTAACCGACGAAGGCGAGCGTAAAGCGGCCCTCGGGATAATCTTGGCGGCGTAGCAGCTTCATGCCGAGCAGCTCCGTGTAGAACTTGAGCGAGCGGTCGAGATCGCCAACTCGCAGCATCGTGTGCAGCAAGCGCATCGTGAACTCCGGTTTCGTCGAAAAGGAGCGAATCTACCAAGAAAGCGTGCAAGGCGCTTGCCCTGTCGCCGATGGGGTTACTTGAGCGAGCGCAGCACGCGAGCCGGCGTTTTGGTAAGGTACGCAGGCTGGCGCCGTGCCTCTTCCCGATATCGCCGATCATCGACGATGCACCGCGCCCTCATCGCCCACATTCACTCATCCCAATGAACACCGCCGCAGCAATCGCCACGCCGGCCCCGGTGCGCCGCGCCCCCGATACATTCGCCATCGCCCTGATGTTTTTGCTGTGCGCCATTTGGGGCCTACAGCAAGTGGCGATCAAAACGACGAACGGGGCGCTCGGCCCGATGCTGCAAGCGGGCTTGCGTTCGACGATCGCCACGCTGCTCGTGTACGGCTGGGCGCGCTTTCTCGGCACGCCGCTGTTTCGGCCAGACGGGACGCTCGGTGCGGGGCTGTTGGCAGGCCTGCTGTTCGCCGGCGAATTCATCTGCATTTTCGCGGGGCTCACGTTGACGAGCGCGTCGCGCATGGCCGTCTTCCTTTACACGGCGCCCTGTTTCACGGCACTTGGGTTGCAAGCGTTCGTCGCCGGCGAACGGATGCGCCGGCTGCAATGGTACGGCGTCACCATCGCGTTCGCCGGCATCGCGCTCGCTTTCGCCGACGGCTTTGCGCGCGCCCCGGCGCCTGGCTCACCGGCTGTCGCCGGCGTGCTCGGCGACGCGCTCGGGGTACTCGGCGGTGTCATGTGGGCGGCGACGACGGTCGTTGTGCGCGGCACCTCGCTTTCGCACGCAAGCGCGAGTAAAACGCTGTTCTACCAACTCGCGGTATCGGCCGTGGTCTTGCTCGCGATCGCGTTTGCGCTCGGCGAGCAGCATCACGTGCGGGTGACCCCGCTGGCGTTGGCGAGCCTAGGCTATCAAGCCGTCGCCGTTGCGTTCTTCAGCTATTTGACGTGGTTTTGGCTGCTGACGCGCTACATCGCCTCGCGGCTATCGGTGTTCTCGTTCTTGACACCGCTGTTTGGCGTGGCTTTTGGCGTCGTGCTGCTCGGAGAATCGTTCAACGCTCGCTTCGTGCTGGCGGCATTGCTCGTGCTCGTCGGCATCGTACTAGTCAACGCGCCGGCACGCCGCGCGACAGCAAGCTAAGCGCCGTGCTGCGGGAGCTTCGTCGCTGCCCGGCGCGTACCGCAGGCCGGATCGCCTACCGCTGGCCGAGCGTTTGGGCCACGCGCACGTACTCGTCGACTGGGACGTCCTCGGCGCGCCGCGCCAGATCGAAGCCGAGACCGTCGAAATCCACGCGATCGCGATACGCCGCGAGCGTGTTGCGCAGCATTTTGCGCCGCTGCGAGAATGCCGCCGTCACGAGTTCGCCGAACACGGGCATGTCGACGGGAGCAAGCTCGTGCGGCGCGTACGGAATCATCCGTACGATGGCCGAATCCACCTTCGGCGGCGGTTGAAACGATTCAGGCGGCACGTCGAGCTGTTTGTCGATCACGTACCGATACTGCAGCATGACGGATAACCGCCCGAACGCTTTCGTGCCCGGCTCCGCCACCATCCGCTCCACCACTTCGTTCTGAAGCATGAAGTGTTGATCGATGACCACCGGCGCGAACGACATGAGGTGGAACAGCAGCGGGCTGGAAATGTTGTACGGCAAATTGCCGACGATACGCAGCGTCGGCTTGTCATGCGTTTCGACGAGCGACGAAAAATCGAACGCCAACGCGTCGCCCGCATGCAGCGCGAGGCGCTCGCCGAATTTTTCCTGCAAGCGCGCGATGAGATCGCGATCGAGTTCCACCGCATGGAGCGGTGCGTCTGGCGTGGCGAGGCGCTCGACGAGCGGCTCGGTCAGCGCGCCAAGGCCCGGCCCAATCTCGACCATCCGTTGCCCGCGTTCGGGCGCGATCAGCGCGACGATCGAATCGATGATGCCGAGATCGACAAGGAAGTTTTGCCCGAACCGCTTACGCGCGAAATGGCCTTGATGCTGTCTGCTGGTGGACATGAGAATACGGAAATAAACGAAAAACGCCGGGCAAACGGCCGGCGGGAACCAATCAGCTAGCGCGCCGGTTGCGAGCCATGGTGACGGCGGTATCGATGGCCGCGAGCATGCTGCCGGCATCGGCACGCCCCGTGCCCGCGAGATCGAGCGCCGTACCGTGATCGACGGACGTGCGAATGATCGGCAGCCCTAGCGTGATGTTCACGCCTTCGCCGAACGTAGCGTACTTGAGCACCGGCAGCCCCTGATCATGGAACATGGCCAGCACGCAATCGGCTTCGTTGAGATAACGCGGCTGAAACAGCGTATCCGCCGGATAAGGGCCGCGCGCATCGATGCCGCGCTGCGCGGTTTGGGCCAACGCCGGCGAAATGATGTCGATCTCTTCCCGCCCGAGGTAGCCGTTCTCGCCCGCGTGCGGGTTCAGCCCCGTGACGAGGATGCGCGGCACGGGCAAGCCGAAATCGCGAAGTAAATCGTGATCGATGATGGCGATCGTTTCGACGAGACCCTCGACGCTGAGGGCGCTCGGCACATCCTTGAGCGGCAAATGCGTGGTGGCGAGCGCGACGCGCAACGGCGAAGCACCGGTGCCGGCCAGCATCATGACGACGCGCGCGGCCCCGGTACGCTCGGCGAGATATTCGGTATGCCCCGTGAAGGGCACGCCGGCATCGTTGATCGTGCTTTTTTGCAGCGGCGCCGTCACGATAGCGTCGAATACGCCACCTAGCGCGCCGTCGATCGCATCGTCCAACAAGCCGAGCACGTAGCGACCATTCGCGGCATCGAGCCGGCCCGCCCGTGACGCGATGGCCAGCGGCCGGTGCGCGACGCGGGCATAACCGGCGGCCGAGCATGCGGCCCAATCGACGCCGACCGCGCACGCGCGGCTTTCGATCAGTTCCGAGTCGCCGAGCACCGTGAACGTCACGCCGGGCCAATGCGCCGCGGCGCCCGCAAGCGCCGCCGCGGTCAACTCCGGACCCACGCCGGCCGGTTCGCCGGTGGTGATCGCGATGTTCAGTGGGGCTGCGTTGGCGGCGCTCGTCATCGTCTATCGGCTCACTGCTGTGCGAGCGGGGCGGCGACCTTATATTGGACGTACGCCGTATCGCGCAATTGGCGCAGCCAATCCGAGTACGCCTGCTCCGCCTTGCGCTGACCGATGGCCTGGCGCGCCAGATCCATTTGGTGCTGAATCGAGCCTTCCGCCTCACGCCGGCCGAGGACTTGAATCAGGTGGTAACCGTACTCGCTGCGAACCGGCTCGCTGATTTCGTTGTCCTTCAGATTGGTCATCGCACGCTCGAACTCGGGCACCGTCTCCCCGGGGCTGATCCAGCCGAGGTCGCCGCCTTGGGAGGCCGAGCCGTCTTGCGAATAACTCTTCGCGAACTGCGCGAAATCGCCGCCCGCCTCGATCTGCTGGCGGATATCGAGCAGCTTTTGGCGCGCGGCGGCCTCGGATTCGCCGTCGCCCACGCGGATCAAAATGTGCCGCACATGCGTTTGCACGAGCTTGGGCGCATCGGCCGCGGACCCACCGACGCCGACGCGCCGATCGACCAGCCGCATCACCTCAAAGCCGTCGTCCGTGCGGATGACGTCCGGCGCGATTTCGCCCGGGCGCAACTGCGATGCCGCCTTGACGAATGCCTCCGGCAGATTAGCCTGGGCCTTGAAGCCCAAATCGCCGCCCTGCTTCGCGTCGGCTGCCTGTGAATCGTCCTTCGCGAGCGACTCGAATTTGGCGCCCGTCTTAGCCTGCTGCAAGATCGCTTCCGCCTTTTTCCGCGCGGCATCGACGACATCCTGCGCGGCGCCGGTCGGCACCTTCACGAGAATGTGTTCAATGCGCAGGTCTTGCTGCGCCCGCGCGCCCGGTCCGCGCTGACTCGCGATGTAGTTCGCGACTTCGGCGTCGGATACCGTGATCTTGCTGTCGACCTCTTTTTCGCGCAGCTTCGAAAGCGTCAGCTCGTTGCGGGCATCTCGCGTGAACACGGACCAAGGCACGCCTTCGGCCTCGATTCGCGAACGGTAGACGTCGAGGGGCAGCTTATTGGCCGCTGCCAGGCGATTCAGCGTTTTCTGGACGTCGGCGTCGCTCACGACGATCCCGTCCTCTTTCGCTTTTTCGAGCTGAATGCGCTCGAGCACCATTTGATTGAGTACCTGCGAGCGCAGCTGATCGTGCGGCGGCACCGGCGCGTGCTGCTGCTCGAGCCGCCGCGCGATGAGCCCGACGCGCTCGTCGAGCTCGCGCACGGTGATGACGTCGTCGTTGACGACGGCGGCGATCGAGTCGACCGTCTGGTCGGCTTGATTTCCCAACGCCTGCGCGGCGGCGGGCGCGGCCGGCAGAATAACGGCGGCGGCCAATGAGGCCGCGAGCATTGCCAAGCGAAGCTTATTCACGATTGCCACACATGCTCCAAATATCTTGGGCCGCTTGGACAGCGCCCCTTTTTTGCGCACACGAGCCATGAGGCCCGTGCGCGTTGCTCGTCAAATCACTCGTAATTGCTGAAACGCGCCAACGGCGGCGCCGCCGGCGGCGGCTCCTGGTACCCCATCACGCCCGCGCGAAACGCCGCGACGAGCCCGTTGTCGACCGTCGAAAAGCCCTTGAGCGTGAGCTGCGCCAGCACGCGCGTATCCGTGGTGTAGTGCCCCAATGCATCTTGGCCGTTCGCATATCGCTGCGCACCGAGCCCGAGCACCCAGCAATCGGCATCGTACTGGAAGCCGACGAGCGCGTCGACGAAGCGATGCCCCGCCAGATCGTAGTTCCCCCGGCCCACGGCATAGAGCCGATGCGTCAGCGGCCATTCGGCCGAAACCAGGATCTGATTGATCGGCTTGTTCGGGAGCGAGGCGTTCTCGCGTGTGGTCTCGTTCGCGCGCGTGTAGCGATAGGCGACGTTGATGACCTTGCGAGCGTCCGGACTGAAGCCGAAGCCGATGCTCGAACGCACGAGCTGGTTGTCGTCCGCATTATATTGGAAGGCCGTTTCCGAGGCGAAACCGGCCCCGAGCTTGAGCGAGGCCCCGGCAAGCAAATCCGAATGGCTCGTGGCGGGGGTGGGCACACCCGTGCCCAGCGTCACGCGCTGATCGGTGAAGTAGTAGCGCTGCGCAATGACGAACCGTGCTCGCTCGTCGCCTGTCGCCGGGTTGATGAAGCGCGACGTCAGGGCGGCGGTCAGGCGGTTCGCGTCGGCAATCCGATCGTTGCCGACGAACGAGTTCGGCGTGAACATCTCGGCCAGGCCGAAATCCGACTCCGCCGTATCGAACAGCGGCGCGAAGCTCTGGTTGCGGTACGGCGTGTAGACGTAATAGAGCCGCGGTTCGAGGGTCTGGATGTAGTCATCGCCGAACAAGCGGACCGATCGGTCGAAAATGAGCCCGCTGTCGAAACTGAACGTCGGAACGGATTCGGTGAATGCCTTCGGCTGGCCTGCGGGCGCCGTGCTGGAAATATTGCTGAGGTCGTACGACGCGAAGTGCCATTGCACCTTCGGCACGACGAAATACCCCGGCCCGACGATTCCGTACGACACGTACGGATTGAACATGAGCCGATCGCCCTCGGTCTGATCGGCCGTCGTAATCCGAAAGCGCGAGTAATCGGCCTCGGCGCCGAAATCGAACCCGCCCTGGTTGTACTTGGCGTACTTGACGTTCAGCTCAGGCTCGTGGCTATACGGCGGCGCCGAACCCTGCAGCGCTTGCCAGTGCTGCTCGCGGGCGAGCACCGACCACGGGCCATTGTTGTAGGTGACGCCGGCTTCCTGCTGATAGAGCGTCTGCGTGCCGAGCAGCAGCTGGCTGCTGGCCGACGCGAGATCTTGCGCATAGGTGTTGTCGGACACCCGGTTGTAGTTGACGTACGCGCCGAAGCCGCCGCCGAAGTTCTGGAAGTGCTGCCAGTAGACCGCGTACCGGTTCTCGTGCTTGAGCGCATCGTTCGGTAGGTACTCGCCCGTGAACGTACCCGAGTAGGTGGGCGACAAGTAGCGGAACGCTGCCTGCGTCTGCACGCCGCGCTTGGAGATGATGCGCGGCGTCAAGGTCAAATCGCGATTGGGCGCGATATTGAAGTAGTACGGCAGCGAGAACTCGAAACCGTTCGACGAGCCCATCGAAAACTGCGGCGGCAACAAGCCGCTGCGGCGCTCGCTGGAAAGCGGAAACGACAACCACGGGCTCGCGAAGATCGGCACGCCCTGAAAAAACAGTACGCCGTTGTGCGCGACGCCTTCGTCTTCCCCCGTATCGAAATCGAACCGCGTGCCGCGGATATACCACGCAGGCTTCTCGCACGCGCAAGCCGTATAGGTGGCGCTCGTGAACTCCGAGCGCTCTGCGTCGAGCATATCGACGCGCTCGGCGCTGCCCGAGCCGCCGTTCGAATTGAAGTGGTACTTCGGCAGCGGCATGTAACCCTGGGTCGCTTCCACCTTCAGATGCGCTTCCGGCCCCGCGAATAGCACGCCGTTTTCGATCACGCGCACGCCGCCGTACGCGTCGGCCATGTCCGTGTCTTGATCGTAGTGGAACGCGTCGGCCTTGATCACGGTCACGCCGCGCCGCAGCTCGGCAGCCCCCTTCACCGAGACGTCGCGATCGGCCGTACCCATGGCCCCATCGCCGATCACGAACGTAGCGGGCGCACTGCCCGGGCCGAGCGGATGCTCTTCGAGCTGCGGCGCAAGCCGCAGCCCCCATGGCGCATCGAGCGGCTGCGGCTGGGCCGCCGCACCCGACAATTGCGCGTGCGATACGGCGGGCATGAAGCCCGGCACGGCGATCAGCGCCGCGGCGAGCCGCCTCAAGCTCGGCAACTTGTCGCCGGAAAAATTCGTGGAAAGGGGCTGTCTAGGCGGCATCTATCGTTTGGCGAATCGGCTCGGCGGCGGGCTTCGCGCCCGTCGCACGTTACTCGGACCGCACGCGCAAGCGGCACGTCGCGGCAGACGCCGGCGACAAGCGCACGCTGGAGACGACGAGCGGTCGAACGAAAAACCGTGCGAAAGCCGACACGGGAACTGGGGCGCAACATAAAAAGTCGTCGGGTATTATATGGCAAGACGTTTTGCCCTCCGCTGACACAATGACGAACTCCCCCGCCGACACCCGGCGCGACGCCCTCGCCGCCTGGCTCGGCCGCCTCGCTCCCCACTACGGCCTGGACTTGCCGAGCCTCGCTCCCGCGTCGGCCGATGCCAGCTTTCGCCGCTATTTCCGCCTCGCGAGCGCAGGCCAGCACGGTGCGTCCTTGATTGCCGTCGATGCCCCCCCTCCGGAAAAATGCCGGGAATTCGCGCAGGTGGCGCGCATGCTGGCCGACGCCGGCGTGCATGTGCCAAGCGTGCTGGAGTACGACTTCGATGCGGGCTTCATGCTGCTGACCGACCTCGGCACGCGCCCTTATATCGCCGAACTGCATTCGGACGATCCCGCCCATGCGAAGCCGCTCATGCGCGCGGCGCTCGATGCGCTGATCCGCTGGCAATCGACATCCCGCGAAGGCGTTCTGCCGCCGTTCGACGAAGCGTTCCTGCGCCGTGAGATGGAGTTGATGCCCGAGTGGTATGTCGCGCAGCACATGGGCCGTGAAGTCGACGAAAAAATGCGCGGCGTGCTCGATCGCACCTACGCGCTGCTAATCGCGAGCGCGCGCGCGCAGCCGCAGGTGTTCATGCTGCGCGATTTCATGCCGCGCAATCTGATGATCTGCGAACCCAATCCCGGCGTGCTCGATTTTCAAGATGCGGTGTATGGCCCAATCGCCTATGACGTCGCATCGCTGTTGCGCGATGCGTTTATCAGTTGGGACGAGGAGTTCGAGCTGGACTGCTTCGCCTATTACTGGGAGCGCGCGAAAAAGGCGGGCCTGCCCGTCGATCCCGATTTCGGCGAGTTCTACCGGCAGATCGAATGGATCGGGCTGCAGCGACACATCAAGGTGCTCGGCCTGTTCTCCCGCTTGCATTACCGCGACGGCAAGCCTCGCTATCTGACCGACTTGCCGCGTTTCGTCGGCTACGCGCGCAAGGTGGCCGAACGCTATCGGCCGCTGGCGCCGTTCGCCCGCCTGCTCGACGAGCTCGACAATCGTTCGACGCAGCTCGGCTACACGTTTTGAGGGCGGCGACCTAGATGGGATACACGCTCACGACGGCCATGATTTTCGCCGCGGGCCGCGGCGAGCGGATGCGTCCGCTCACCGATACACGGCCCAAGCCGCTGCTCGAAGTGGGCGGCAAGCCGCTCATCGTTTGGCAGATCGAGCGTCTCGCGCAAGCAGGCTTCGAGACGATCGTCATCAATCACGCTTGGCTCGGCGAGCAGATCGAGCACGTGCTCGGCGATGGCAAGCGATACGGCGTACGGCTCGCCTATTCGCCCGAAACCGAGGCACTGGAAACGGCGGGCGGCATCGCCAAGGCCTTGCCGCTGCTCGAGGCGGACGGTGCCCCGCGGGTGTTTGCGGCCGTGAGCGGCGACGTTTTCTGCGAGTTCGATTACGCGCGCCTGCACGAGCGCGCCGTGCATCTGGCCACATCCGCGCAGCCGGGCATGCATCTCGTCATGGTGCCGAATCCCCCGTTTCATCCGTTCGGCGATTTTGCGCTGGACGCGGCGGGGCGTCTTTCGCTCGACGGCGCCGTGCGCTATACGTTCGGCAATATCGGCGTCTACGATCCGCGCATGTTCCACGCGCTTGCGCCAGGCGAGCGGCGCGCACTGACGCCCTACTACCAAGACACGATCGCCGCCGGCCGAGCAAGCGGCGAACTCTACG
>JBQCDS010000467.1:0-3022 GCA_051961035.1 Trinickia sp.
ACGACCACTGTGCGCAGCGCCAAACCGTTGCCTTCGCCCGCGCGCTTCTTGCGTTTCGGCAGCAATCCAATCAGTGCGTCGGTTGCATAGGCAAGCATCTTGAGCACAGCATCGCCGAGCTTGTGACCGACTCCACCTACCTTGTGCGTGCCACGCGCCGCATTGCTGCCCCCCGTCATCGTCGATAGGCCGACCATCCGGTCGTACACGACAAAGACCGCCAATACGACCGCGAGCAGAAGCACCGAGATCGCTCCGGCGAAGCCCCAGTTGAGCGCCTGCAGCACCTGGTCGATGATTAGCTGGGTGATCATCGTCTCGTGACGGCCGCCAAGCAGCGTCGGCGTAATAAAGAAGCCGATTGCAGTCACGAACACCATCAGTGCCGAGGCGAACACACCCGGCAACGACAGCGGAAAATACACCCTCCAGAACGCCGCTCCCGGGCGCGCACCGAGCGTCGCCGCCGCGCTCGTCAGTCGCCGGTCGATGTTCTCCATCACGGAAAGCATCGTCATGATGGCAACCGGCATGAGCGCGTGCGTCATACCGACGATCACAGCCGGCAGGTTGTACAGCAGACTCAGCGGAGAATCGATAAGCCCCAGATGCTTCAATGCCCAATTGATCACGCCGTTACGACCGAGCAGCACGACCCACGCGAATGTGCGCACGAGAAAACTCGTCCAGAACGACAGCAGCACCCAATACAGCAGCCGATTCTTGCGCTCCCGCGTCACCGCGGATATCAGGTAAGCAACCGGATAACCGACCAGCACGGAAAAAACAGTGGTGAGCAGCGAAACCTTCAGTGTGACCCACAGCACCTCAACATAGACCGACGAGGCGAACAGCCGCGTATATTCCGCGGTCGTGAATCCGCTGCGATTGTGAATACTCAGGAGCAGCAACTGCCCGACGGGATAGATCAGAAAGACGACCAGCAGCACGACCACTGGAGCCGCCATAGCGGCAATGCGCAGGCCGTGACGGGTCCGCGCACGGCGCCGCTTCTGCGGTGCTAGGTCCGTGCCCTGCGCAGTGATTGCGGGATGGCTCATCGGCTTACCCCGCAATTGCGACAGCGTCGGTGGCAGACCACGACAGATTCAGCGTCTGGCCGATTTCGTACCGCGCACCGAGGCGGTTGGTCGGAAACGAAGCGACCAAATTCGACATCTCCGCGCCTTGCTGCCGGCGCTGCATATACAACTTGGTCATGCCGCCCGTAACCATGACGTCAGTGAGGATGGCGGACATCGTCGCTCCATCAGGGGCGTTCGCTCCCTGCGAACTGTGCACGCGTAGATTCTGCGGACGCAGCATCAATTTGATCTCCCGTCCCGACTGTACTTGCGGGTCGTAGACCATCGCCCTGCCCTTGTCCTCCCCGTGCATCGTCACCTGCACCTGGTCTCCGTCCCGCGCCGTGACTTTCGCATCGAGCAGATTCGACTCGCCGAGGAAATCGGCGACGAACACGCTCTTCGGCCGAAAATACAGGTCGGATGGTGTGCCGAGCTGCGCGATCGTACCGGCGTTCATCAGGCAGATGCGATCGGACATCGTCATCGCTTCTTCCTGATCGTGCGTCACGTAGATGATCGTGGTGCCGAGTTCGCGGTGGATGCGCTTGATTTCGAGCGGCATGTGATCCCGCAGCTTCTTGTCGAGCGCGCCGAGCGGCTCGTCCATCAGGATGATGGATGGGCGATACACCATGCAGCGCGCGAGCGCAATGCGCTGCTGCTGACCACCCGAGAGTTCACGCGGATAGCGGCCCGCTAAGTGAGGCAAGTGCACCATCTCCAGCGCTTGCGCGACGCGCTTTTTCGCGACCGCGCTATTGACCCTGCGCATCTGCAATGGGAATGCGATGTTCTCGGCCACCGTCATGTGAGGAAACAGCGCATAGTTCTGGAACACCATCCCGATGTCCCGATCGTACGGCGCGCCGTCGGTGACGTCGTCGCCATTGATGAGAATCGCGCCGCTGTCAGCTTGCGCCAGACCCGCGATGAGACTGAGCAGCGTGGTCTTGCCCGAGCCGCTCGGCCCGAGCAGCGTCAGAAACTCGCCTTGCGCGACGTCAAGGTCGGTCGGGGCGAGCGCGATGAAGTCGCCGTAACGCTTGCTCAGACCCGAGATCTGAAGATTGATGGCAGCCATGCGATGCTTTCCTACAGACAGTGAACAGCAAAAGAGAACTCAAGCAAGAATCCAGCTATTGAAGCGCTCGAGCGCCACGCTTTGAGTTTCCTGCCAGTACTTTGCGTCGATGTGCAAGCCGCTTTTCATGTTCGGGGGGAACGTCGGGCAGTTTTTGGCAACTTCGGGCTTCACGTAGTTGAACGATTCCGGCTGCGTCATGCCTGCCGGGAAGTATTCGGTAAGCGCGGCCTGACGCTTAGGGTCACTCACGAACTTGATGAACTCGCGGCACGCGTCGGCGTTCGGCGTGCCCTTTAAAATCGACCAGTTGTCGCAACCCCAGATGTTCTGATTCCAAACAATGCCGACGGGTGATCCCGAAGCCATCGCCGATTGCGCGCGCGAGCACCACGTCGCGACCATCGCAACTTCGCCGGAATTGAGCATCTGCTCGACCTGTGCGCCACTGGTCCACCATACATCGATATGCTTCGACACCTTGTCCAGGCTCTTGAACGCGCGGTCCAGATTGCACGGATAGACCTGGCTCGTCGGTACGCCATCGGCCATCAGTGCTTCTTCGATCGTGTCAAACGGGTACTTGCGCATGGAGCGGCGCCCCGGAAAGTCCTTTACGTTCCACAAGTCGGCCCACGACGACGGCGCTTTGCGGCCCTTGAACGCATCCGTGCGATATGCGAGCACCGTTGAATAGACATTAGTGCCGACGCCATAAGGCGACATGTACTGTTTCGGAATCCGTGCGATTGTCGGATCCGACTCCAGGTTGTGTTTTTCCAAATACTCCTTGCCACCCGAGGTCAATAGCAAAATCGCGGGCTGGCTGATCTTGGCCATGTCCCAGGTGTAG
>JBQCDS010000468.1:0-2765 GCA_051961035.1 Trinickia sp.
GATCTCTATCGCGGCATGTCCAAGCTACCGTTTTGGGTCATGGAGCAGCAGCCGGGCCCCGTCAATTGGGCGAAATGGAATCCCGCACCGCTGCCGGGCATGGTGCGGCTCTGGAGCTGGGAAGCGTTCGCACATGGTGCCGGCTGCGTGTCGTATTTTCGCTGGCGGCAGGCGCCGTTCGCCCAAGAGCAAATGCACGCAGGATTGAACACGCCCGATAACCGACTCGACATCGGCGGCAGCGAAGCCGAACGCGTCGCGCGGGAAATTCGCGCCTTGGAGGATGCCGGCCCGTCAGCCGATGCGGACGGCAAAGTGCATGCATCCGTCGCGCTCATCTTCGACTACGACGCCAAGTGGCTGTTCGAAGTGCAGCCGCAAGGCATCGACTTTCACTATCCACGCTACGCCGTCGAATATTATTCGGCCCTGCGCGCGCTCGGATTCGACGTCGACATCGTCCCACCGCATGCGCCGCTGGACGGCTACAAGCTCATCGTCGTTCCGCCGTTGCCCGTCGTGTCCGACGATCTCGTACGGCGGCTTTCCGACACGCGTGCGCATATCGTGCTCGGGCCGCGGACAGGCTCGAAGACGATCGATCTGCGCATTCCATCGAACCTACCGCCCGGCCCCTTGGCGAGCCTGATACCGCTGCGTGTCTGGCGTGTCGAATCGATGCGACCCAACACCCCTTCGCGCGTGACGTTCAGCGGTAGTGTCTCGCAAGGCCATGCCCGCCAATGGCGCGATCTGCTCGATGTCAACGTGAACAGCGACAGCCACGAATCGATGCAAATCCGCGCCGTGTTCAGCGACGGTCATCCCGCCTATGTGAAATACGGCGCCGCGCATTACCTCGCCAGCTTGTTCGACGAAGCCTCGACGCAGGCGCTGTTCGCCCGCATCGCCGATGAGGCGGGGCTCGCACCGATAGCGCTTGGCGATTTCATTCGCGTGAGCCGCCGTGGCGCCTTGACCTGGGTGTTCAACTACGGACCGCGCGCACACGCATTGCCGGCCGACATACCGAACGACGCATTCGTCATTGGCTCGCACAGTATCGAGCCACAAGGCGTCGCCGCTTATCGCAGCAAAGCGCATTGAACGCGGCACAACAAATCCGATACAAATCGACAACGACGTCACACCTAGGAGACAGCATGAAGAACAAACCCCGCACCATGCTCGCCGCCGTCGCGCTCGCGTCGGCTTTCGCGATGGGCGCCTTCGCCACGACGGCGCAGGCCGGTACGCTCACGGTGAACATCGCGTTCAAGGGCGCGAGTCAGCGCGCCGTATGGACGCAGGTGATCGACGAGTTCAAGCAGACGCATCCCAGCACCGACGTCAAAGTGTCGTTCATCGACGAAGAAGCCTACAAGGTGCAATTGCCGGGATGGCTGACGACGGCGCCGCCCGACATCGTGAACTGGCACGACGGCGAACGCATGGCGTATTACGCCAAACGGGGCTTGTTCGAAGACTTGACGAGCGACTGGGCGAAAAACGGCTGGGATAGCACTTATGCGTCGACGAAAGAGGCGTCGTCGTATGACGGCAAGCAGTACGCGGCGCCGACGGTCTACTACTCGTGGGGCATGTTCTACCGCAAGGATCTGTTTCAGAAGGTTGGCATCGCGAACGAGCCTAAGACTTGGAACGACTTCCTCGACGACTGCAAGAAGCTGAAAGCGGCCGGCATCACGCCGATCGCCGTGGCGGGACGTGATGCTTGGACGCTCGCCGGCTGGTTCGACTATCTCGATCTGCGTTTGAACGGCAACGCCTTCCATCAAAAGTTGATGGCGGGTGACGTGGCCTATACCGACCCGCGCGTGAAGAAGGTCTACACGACGTGGAAGCAACTGCTGGACGCGGGCTACTTCATCGACAACTCGCTGTCGTACGATCTCGACGCCGCCCAGCCGTTCCTGTTCCAAGGCAAGGCTGCGATGATGCTGATGGGTACGTTCATCACGGGAGGCTTCTCGCCGACCGTGAAATCGGAGATGGGCTACTTCCAATTCCCGATCATCGATCCGAACGTTCCGACAGCCGAAGACGGTCCCGTCGAAACGCTCAACATCCCGGCGAAGGCAAAGAACAAGGCCGACGCGCGCGCGTTCCTCGCGTTCACGGAGAGCCCGAAAATCGGCGCGCAACTCGCGGTGGGTCTCGGCTCTTTGTCGGCGAACAGCCAATCGCCCGAGCCCGACGATCCCATTTCCAAGATCGGCTTTCAGATTCTGTCCAACACGAAGGGCGGCATTGCACAGTTTTACGATCGCGACATGACGAAAGAAATGGCCGACGAAGGGATGAAGGGCATGCAGCAGTTCGTGTCCGATCCGACGAAGATCGACCAGATCCTCGCGCAACTCGAGCAGACGCGTCACCGGATCTATAAGAAGTAATCGCTGCAACGAAAGCGGCAACGAAAGCAATCGAAGGGACGGCGCGCGGTGTTGATGATCGATCGACGCCGCGCGGCAGCGATGTTCGTTCAGGAGGTGGTTGTGTCTCACTTCATCACACACCGGGCCGGCGGCGCCGGTACCGCGAGCCCGGGCGACGGCATCCCGCCGGCTGCTCCCGTCGCCCGCCCGAGCGGCAGGCCGCGGCGCCGGGTATCGCCAACCGCTCGCCGCCAACGGCGCGCCGCGTTCTTGTTTCTCGCACCCGCCTGCGTGATGGTCGCGATTTACGTGATTTGGCCGGTGCTGTCGACGATTCGTCTCAGCTTCTACCAATGGGACGGGATG
>JBQCDS010000469.1:0-7202 GCA_051961035.1 Trinickia sp.
CGGACGGCAAGCCGTGGCGGAAATGAACTTAATACTCGATGCGATCCGTTGCCGCGACGCGCGACGCGCGCGCGATGCTGCGACGGCCCATGTGGCGCGCGTGGCGGTGATCGCCGCTCAACTCTTGCAGCAGGGGCAGGAACAGGCGCCCAGCGAAACACATCCGTCGACGGCTGCTTTCGGATTTTCACTTTAAGGGCTTTTCATGGATCTCGAACACGCTTTAAAGGACCCCTCGCTACTGCGGCATCAAGCCTATATCGATGGCGAGTGGCAAGGCACCCAACTGGGTACGACATTCGAAGTGTTTGATCCGGCAACGGGCGCGTCATTGGGCAGCGTGCCGAACATGGGCGCGGCGGAAACGGCCCGCGCGATCGATGCCGCGCAAGCCGCGTGGCCTGCCTGGCGCAAGAAGACGGCGAAGGAACGCGCCGCCATCCTGCGCCGCTGGTTCGATCTGATGATCGAGAACAGCGACGATCTTGCGATGATCCTGACCACCGAACAAGGCAAGCCGCTTGCCGAAGCTAAAGGGGAGATCGTCTACGCGGCGTCGTTCCTCGAATGGTTCGCCGAGGAAGGTAAGCGTGTCGCCGGAGATACGCTCGCGACGCCCGCGACGGATAAGCGGATCGTCGTCGTTAAGGAGCCCATCGGCGTATGCGCTGCCATCACGCCGTGGAATTTTCCCGCGGCGATGATCACGCGCAAGGTCGGTCCGGCATTAGCGGCTGGTTGCCCGATCGTCGTCAAGCCTGCCGAATCCACTCCATTTTCGGCGCTTGCGATGGCAGTGCTTGCCGAGCGGGCTGGGGTGCCGAAGGGCGTGCTGAGCGTCGTCACCGGCGACCCGAAAGCGATCGGCGCGGAAATGACGAGCAACCCGATCGTGCGCAAGCTGTCGTTCACAGGATCGACGGCGGTCGGCCGGCTGCTCATGGCGCAAAGCGCACCGACGGTAAAGAAACTCTCGCTCGAATTGGGCGGCAATGCGCCGTTCATCGTTTTCGACGATGCCGATCTCGATGCGGCTGTCGAAGGCGCTATTGCATCCAAGTATCGCAACAACGGACAAACGTGCGTCTGCACCAATCGCTTTTACGTGCATGAGCGCGTGTACGACGCGTTCGCGGACAAGCTCGCGGCGGCGGTGAGCAAACTAAGAATCGGCCGCGGGACAGAGAGCGGGGTGGCGCTTGGGCCATTGATCGACGAGGCGGCAGTTAAAAAGGTTGAATCGCATATCGACGATGCGCTTGCAAAGGGCGCTTCGCTTGTGACCGGAGGTAAGCGGCATGCCCTGGGCCGCGGTTTTTTCGAACCGACGGTGCTGACCGGCGTGACATCCGACATGAAGGTGGCGAAGGAGGAGACGTTCGGTCCGCTCGCACCGCTTATCCCGTTTTCATCGGACGAGGAAGTGGTGCGCCTCGCCAATCACACGGAATTTGGCCTTGCTGCGTACTTTTACAGCCGCGATATCGGCCGCGTCTGGCGCGTTGCCGAGGCGCTCGAATACGGCATGGTCGGCATCAATACAGGACTCATTTCGAATGAAGTGGCGCCGTTCGGTGGGGTCAAGCAATCGGGGCTCGGCCGAGAAGGATCGCATTACGGGATCGACGACTATCTCGTGATCAAGTATTTGTGCGTCGCCGTTTGACGATAGGGGAGTCGAGCGGCGTCGCTCCGTTGCTTGACTTTGTAGGCAGTGGACGTAGGCAGTTGAATGAAAAAAACCGATTGAGGATTTGGAGACTTCAATGAAATCGAATCATAGAAATAAATTAGTAGTCCTAAGCAGCGTGCTTGCGGGGTGCATGCTGCCCGGCATTGCGACCGCGCAGTCGTCCGTCACGCTGTACGGGGTGATCGATGAAGGGATCGACTACGTCAACAACAGCGGCGGCCACCCGCTGTGGCGGATGCGCGACGGCACCTACGACGGCATGTACGGCAGCCGTTGGGGCTTGAAGGGCAGCGAGGATTTGGGCGGTGGATTGAGCGCGCTCTTCAAGCTGGAAGCGGGGTTCAGCTTGGAAAACGGTCAAATGCGCCAGGGCGGCAGAGAATTCGGGCGCCAAGCCTATGTCGGCCTTTCGAAGGCGAATCTCGGTACGGTGACGTTGGGGCGCCAATACGATTCCGTCGTCGACTACGTTCAGCCGGTGACGGCCGTCGGCCAATTCGGCGGTCCGTTCGTGCGCGGCGGCGATATCGATAATACGGATAACTCGTTCCGAGTCGACAATTCGGTCAAGTACGCGAGCCCGTCGATTGCCGGCTTCACGTTCGGCGGCATGTATTCGTTGACGAACTCGAACGCGCCGGGCGTGGGCACCACCGGCATGTGGAGCTTGGGCGCGGCCTACACCCACGGTGGATTCAATGCGGGGGCGGCGTACTTCTACGCGAAAAATCCGGCTGCGCGCTTCACGGACGGCGATTTCATCGGCAACACCACGGGCGCGGCGATCGGCGCGAGCGGTCCATTCAGCTACGTAGGCAATCCACGCAACGAGCGCATCATGGGCATCGGCGCGGATTACGCCTTCGGCGCGGCGACCGCAGGCGTCGACTACACCAACACGAAATTCGAGGACGCAAACGGCACGACGAGTTCCGTGACGTTCAGCAACTACGAGGTCTGGGGCCAGTACAAACTCACGCCGGCCACGACGCTCGGCGCGGCGTACGCCTATACCGACGGCAAGGTGAACTACAACGGGACGAAGCCCAAATACCATCAAGTATCGCTGATGGGCAGCTATTCGGTGTCCAAGCGGACCTCGTTGTACGCGATGGCGGGTTTCCAGCAGGCCGCCGGGGACGCCAAGCAAGCTGACATCTTCGACTTTTCGATCGCCGATGCATCGACGACGAATCGTCAGCTGATGTTCCGCCTTGGCATGCTGCATCAGTTCTAAAACGAAGTCACACCACCCGGCCCGCCGCTCTCCGACTCACGACGACAACAATGAAGACCATTCGGAATTTATCGATCGCAGCAAAGATAGGGGTTGCATTTGCGAGTGTCATCACTGTCTTCGCGGTGAGCGCGGGCATCTGCGTTTTCAGCGTTCGCGCGCTCGACGCAAAACAACAACAGATCGCGAACTCAGAGCACACACTTTTATTGCTCAAAGATGGAACAGCGGATTATCTGAACATCGTCTGGGCTGTCTTGGCCAACAACCTGAACGGCAACCCTGGGCACCGAGAATGGATCGAAAAGCACGGCGGTGACTTCGGAACGAGGCTGTCGACGTTGCAAACGATGGACGGTACGGCCGCCGGCGACCAATTGATCGAAGCGTGCCGCACGCAATACAACGCGTGGCTCAGTTCGGTCGTCAATCCGCTGGTGGCGATGCGCAAGAAGGTGGATGAGTTTTCGGTGAACGTCAGCGATTTGTCGCAAATGACGGAGGGTTTCGGGTCTTACCTCGGGACGGAACGGTTGATCGCTGCTATCGACAAGCTCGATGCTTACGAGCGAAGCCGGATCGAGCGAGGCCAGGGCGCGCTCGCATCGCTGCGAACGAGGATTTACACGACCATCGGCACGACAGCGTTGCTTGCGTTGCTCGCTGCCGTTCTTGCCGGGAATTGGCTTGCGCGCGCCGTGTCGCGTCCGTTGCGGCAAGCCGTGACACTTGCCTCTCGCGTGGCCGAAGGCGATCTGACGACGAGCATCGAGGCTTGGTCGACCGATGAGACGGGGCTCCTGGTACGGAGCCTGAATACGATGAATCGAAGCTTGGCGGGAATCGTTGAACAGGTGAGGGCGAGCACCGACCAGATCGCCATCGCTTCGAGCGAGATCGCGGCGGGCAATTCGGATCTTTCTTCACGCACGGAGCAACAAGCGAGTTCGCTCGAGCAGACGGCGGCCAGCATGACTGAACTGACCGATACGATCAGGCAGAACAGCGATAACGCACGGCATGCCAATGCGCTAGCCGCACGAGCGTCGACGATGGCCGATGCCGGGAATGACGCTGTGTCGGGCATGGTTCGGACAATCGGTCAGATCAGCGGCAGTTCGAGCAAAATATCGGAGATCACCGCCGTGATCGAAGGCATTGCCTTCCAGACGAACATCCTCGCCTTGAACGCCGCCGTGGAGGCTGCGCGTGCAGGCGAGCAAGGGCGCGGTTTCGCCGTCGTCTCGGGTGAGGTGCGCAGTTTGGCACAACGATGCGCGACGGCCGCGAAGGAGATTAAAGCCTTGATCGGTTCTTCTGTTGCGACGATTCAGGACGGCGAAAAGCAGGCAGAAGACGTCGGTGAAACGATGGAGCGGGTCAAGCTGGCGATCAAGCAGGTATCGGACATCGTCGCGGAAATTGCCGCCGCATCCGCAGAACAGGCGCAAGGCATCGAGCAAGTCAACGTAGCGGTGAGTCAAATGGACAGGGTGACGCAGCAAAACGCCGCGTTAGTCGAAGAGGCCGCCGCCGCGGCGCACTCGTTGGAACAACAGGCCGCCACGCTCAAGGGCGCCGTGGCGGTGTTCAAGCGAGTGGCGAACTAACCCTGCAGCGACCGCAGGGATCGACTATGCCAACTCCAGATTGAAGCCGCAAAGGGGACGACGGGTCCCGTTACGTTCGGCATCTATCAGGTGGGGGGCCAGTACATGATCACCTCGGCCGCTACCTAGGCCCATACCCATGGCAAAGTGAACTACCACGGAACACCTAAATAGCATCAGGTAATGCGTTGAAGTGGCACAAGCGTGACCGGGCGCCTAATCTTACTTGCGAAGATGGCGATGAATTATCGTGCCGCGCATGCATCCATGCCGGCGATTCACGCGTATATGTCTTCGATGGCCGAGCTCGACCGCCGGAACCGGTTGCGTCAGGGAAAGCGATCTCCCTCCAGTGGCGACGGCGAAATGCAAGGCGCGGCGTTCATTGCCTATGGGCAACGGGAGCAACGCAATGGAGACTTCGCACACTCACGAAAAACCTTTGCTGGACAGGATCGATCTCGTCCATCCGCTGTGGGTCCGCGTCACGCACTGGGTGAATGCGTTCGCGGCGATCGTGATGATGCTGTCGGGTTGGCAGATCTACGACGCGTCGCCGATTTTCCCGCCATTCGCATTCCCCATGTCGATCACGCTTGGCGGTTGGTTGGCGGGCGCTCTGCAATGGCACTTCGCTGCAATGTGGCTGCTTGTGGCCAACGGCGTCGTCTATTTGGTTTTAAGCGTCGCCACTGGGCGACTGTTCACTAAGTTCTTCCCACTCTCGCCGCGCGCAGTGTGGCGCGACCTCGCGAACGCGCTCACCGGCAAACTTTCCCATGCCGACTTGTCGCGCTACAACGCCGTCCAAAAGCTCGCCTATCTGGTGGTGATCGTGGATCTCGTCGTGCTCGTGCTGTCAGGACTGGCCATTTGGAAGTCGGTTCAGTTTCCGCTGCTGCGCGATTTGATGGGCGGCTACGACGACGCCCGAATTGTTCATTTCTGTGCAATGGCGCTGCTCGCCGCGTTCGTCATCGTCCATCTTGTGATGGTCGCGATCGTGCCGCGCTCATTCATCGCAATGCTGCGCGGCCGTTAGCTGGCGCATGGTATCCAACAAAGTGATCGTGTAGGAGATGACCGTTAAACTGCTAAGAACCCGGGCCGAGCTTGCCATTTCGCCAGCGTCGATCGATACCGAAGCGATTTCAGCCGACGCGTTTCGCGAGTTGGCGCTGCCGGCGCGTCGCGAGTTCGGCAAGCGCGTGTTAACCCTAGGCGGCCTGTTGATGCTGACCGGCTGCTCCCTGACCGACGACAAGTCCGTCAATGCGTTCTTGATGAGCGTGTCGCGTGCGAACGATCGCGTTCAGGGGTGGCTCTTCGATCCAACGCGTCTCGCGCCCACTTATACCGAAGCCGAACTCACGCGCCCATTCCCGTTCAACGCCTATTACGGGATTGAGGACGTGCCGGATGTTGACGGTTCGAACTATCGATTGAAATTGAGTGGATTGATTGCCGGCAAACGCGACTGGACGCTACCGGAACTCTATGCGCTACCTCACGCGGAGCAGATCACGCGTCACATTTGTGTCGAAGGATGGAGTGCGATCGGCCGCTGGGGCGGCACGCCGTTCGGGGATTTCCTGCGCCGCGTCGGCGCCGATACGAGCGCCCAGTATGTCGGTTTCAAATGCGCCGACGACTACTATGAAAGTATCGATATGCCGACAGCGCTGCACCCGCAGACGCTCCTCACGTTCGAATACGACGGAAAGACTTTGCCGCCCGAGTACGGCTTTCCTATGAAGCTGCGCATGCCAACGAAGCTCGGCTATAAGAACCCGAAACATATCGTCGAAATTTTCGTCACCAATACCTACCCCGGCGGCTACTGGAGCGACCAGGGATACAACTGGTTTGGTGGCTCATGACTCGATGTAGGTCCGTGCAACTGTCGAACTGTCACTCCACTACGGAGGTATCTCATGGGTAAGTTTGCAACTGCAATGCTCGTTGCCATGCTCAGCTTAGGCTTGTCCAGCGCATTCGCTCAGGAGGCGAGCGGTGCCATGTCGCAAAGCGAAATGGCGAGCGGCACGATGGCGAAAAGCCCAATGACGAAGAAACCGATGAAGCGTTCGCACATGAAAAAGAGGGACTCGATGGGCATGAAGCACGAGGCGTCCGGTGCGATGGGGCAGTGATGTGCCCCGTTTTTCTTCGGGATCCGAGCGCTCGCCGCCCGAGAAGTTGCGTGTTCGATAAACGCACAGTATTTCGATAATCGCCATTGACCGAGACCGGACGCGCCTCTAAATTGTCTTCAACTTGAAGACGGAGGCGCTGTGGATAGCGCGATGACCGATGATTGATAAGACCGTTCCATCACTTGAAGAGGCCGTAGCCGGCATCACCGACGGCGCCACCGTCATGATCGGCGGCTTCGGTTCCGCCGGGCAACCGGCCGAACTGATCGACGCGCTCATTGCACAGGGCGCCCGAGAACTCACTATCGTCAACAACAACGCCGGTAACGGCGAGATCGGCCTTGCCGCTTTGCTCAAGGCGCGACGCGTCCGCAAAATCATTTGCTCGTTTCCGCGCCAGGCCGACTCGCAGGTGTTCGATGCGCTTTTCCGCGCGGGCGAGATCGAGTTGGAACTCGTGCCGCAAGGCAACCTCGCGCTGCGGATCCAAGCCGCCGGTGCGGGCC
>JBQCDS010000470.1:0-2018 GCA_051961035.1 Trinickia sp.
ACTGATCCTCGAGCTGCATGAGGAACTTGTCGACCACGCGCATGATGATTTCCTCATCGAGCGAGCGGAAGCTGATGACGGCATCGAGCCGGTTGCGGAATTCGGGCGTGAACATCCGCTTGATGTCGGCCATCTCGTCGCCCGTTTCGCGCCGCGACGTGAAGCCGATCGTGCCCTTTTGCATCGATTCCGCGGCGGCATTCGTCGTCATGATGATGATGACGTTGCGGAAATCGGCCTTGCGCCCGTTGTTGTCGGTCAGCGTGCCGTGGTCCATGACCTGCAGCAGCACGTTGAAGATGTCCGGATGCGCCTTCTCGATTTCGTCGAGCAGCAGCACGCAGTGCGGCTTCTTCGTGACGGCTTCGGTCAGCAGCCCGCCTTGATCGAACCCGACGTATCCCGGCGGCGCACCGATCAGCCGGCTCACGGCATGCCGTTCCATGTACTCGGACATGTCGAAGCGGATGAGTTCGATGCCAAGCGTGAACGCGAGCTGACGCGCGACTTCGGTCTTGCCGACGCCCGTCGGGCCCGAGAACAGGAACGCGCCGATCGGCTTGTCCGTCTTGCCGAGCCCCGCACGCGCCATTTTGATCGCAGCCGAAAGCGCATCGATAGCCGGATCTTGGCCGAACACGACGGCCTTCAGATCGCGATCGAGCGTTTGCAGCTTGCTGCGGTCGTCCTGGGACACGCTTTGCGCCGGCACGCGCGCGATCTTGGAGATGATTTCCTCGATCTCGCCCTTACCGATCGTCTTCTTTTGCTTCGACTTCGGCAAAATCCGTTGCGCCGCGCCGGCTTCGTCGATCACGTCGATCGCCTTGTCAGGCAGATGACGATCGGTGATGAAGCGCGCCGACAACTCGGCGGCCGCGGAAAGCGCACCCGACGAATACTTCACGCCATGGTGTTCTTCGAAGCGCGACTTGAGCCCGCGCAGGATCGCCACCGTCTGCTCGACAGTCGGTTCCGTGACGTCGATCTTCTGGAAGCGCCGCGACAGCGCCGCATCCTTTTCGAAGATGCCGCGATATTCGGTGAACGTCGTGGCGCCGATGCACTTGAGCGTACCCGACGACAACGCCGGCTTGAGCAAGTTCGAGGCATCGAGCGTACCGCCCGATGCGGCGCCCGCGCCGATCAGCGTATGGATTTCGTCAATGAACAAAATCGCATGCGGACGCTCTTTCAGTTCCTTGAGCACCGTCTTCAAACGCTGTTCGAAATCGCCGCGATACTTCGTGCCGGCGAGCAGCGCGCCCATATCGAGCGAGTAGACCTGCGCGTCGGACAAGATGTCGGGCACTTCGCCACGCGTGATGCGCCAGGCGAGCCCTTCCGCGATGGCCGTCTTGCCAACGCCGGCTTCACCGACGAGCAGCGGGTTGTTCTTGCGCCGACGGCACAGCACCTGCACCACGCGCTCGACTTCCGCCTCGCGCCCGATGAGCGGGTCGATGCGGCCGTCCTTCGCCATCTGGTTCAGGTTCTGCGTGAATTGGGCGAGCGGCGTTTCCTTCTGCGAGGCGGCGTCTTCCGATTCCGCGTTCGAGTCGCCCGCCTTGGCTGCGTCGCTGCTGCTCGTCTTCGCGATACCGTGCGAGATGAAGTTCACGACGTCCAGACGCGTCACGCCCTGCTGCTGTAGATAGTAGACGGCGTGCGAATCCTTCTCGCCGAAGATCGCGACGAGCACGTTCGCGCCCGTCACTTCCTTTTTGCCGTTGGACGTGGATTGCACGTGCATGATCGCGCGTTGAATCACGCGCTGAAAGCCAAGCGTCGGCTGGGTATCGACGTCGTCGGTGCCGGGCACCGTCGGCGTATTGTCGTGAATGAAGTTGCGCAGGTTCTGGCGCAAATCCTCGATGTTGGCCGCGCACGCCCGCAACACCTCGGCGGCGGTCGGGTTGTCCAGCAACGCCAGCAAAAGATGTTCGACCGTGATGAACTCATGCCGCGCCTGGCGCGCTTCCATGAACGCCATGTGCAGGCTGACTTCCAGTTCCTGG
>JBQCDS010000471.1:0-7613 GCA_051961035.1 Trinickia sp.
TCCACCCAAACGCCGTCGGGCGTCTTCACGGCGTAGCCGTCCGCCGTCTTCATCGTCACCGTGCCCTCGTTTTCGCCGACCATCTGCGTCTGCGGCAACCCAACGGCGTACTGAGACAACACGACACCGGGCTTGAAGGGGCTGTTCGATACGAGGTTCGACAGCAGTTGCGCGAGCGCGAGGAAGCTCGTCGGCTTGTCGATGACGGTTGTCGGTCCATGCGCACCGGGCAATCCGACGATCCGCACCCCCACGGGCCCGTGAATGATGCGCGGCGTCGGAATCTCGCGCAGCCCCGCGACCTGGTTAGCATCGCCACGCAATGCCGCGCCATGCTCTGGCACGAACACGATCACGGCCCGCCGGCCCGACTTCGCGATCAAGTCGGCCAATTGATCCACCTCGTTCATCAACGTGTTGACGCGATAGGGGTACGAAGCGAGGCTCGTCAAGTTCTCCTTGCCGACGACCTTGTTGCCGTCGTGCAAGCTAATGGTGTTGTAGTACAGCGCAATAGGCCCTGGCGTCTGCGCACGCTGAGCGTACCAGTTAGCCCACGTCGAATAGTCGTCGTGAACGGCCGATCCGTCGAACGCGTGCATGGCTACCTTCGCGTTCGCGTTCGATTCAACCGTGACACCGGGCACGTCGGCGTTGGTCTTGGCCAGCTCTAGGAAGTTGTCGAAGTGACCGTCGTGATTCATCAAAATCTGCGGCGTGAATCCGGCATGGGCAAGATCGTTCATCAAATAGCATTGCTGGGGCGCCTGCTTATAAAGGTCGGCGTGCGCCTCTTGCCCGCAACTCGCGCGCAGTACACGAATCGCTGCGGGACCACTGTAGCTTGCCGCGGTGCTGAAGTTCGTCAGCAAGTAATCGAAGTGGCTCAGCATTGGATTGTCGCGCGCCTTGGCGACATCGAGATCGTCCCACGACAGCGAACAAATATGCAGGATGATGACGTCGAACTGTTCGTTCGGATTGGCGCTGAGCTTGCCGAACGTGACTTGGCGCTGCGACTCCGCGGTACGGAACGCGGACAACGCGGCGTTATGGTCGAGCGGCTGCTCGACGACGCCGGTATTATGAGCCCCGCTGGCAGAGGCGGTTTGCACGGTCGTGAATACGAGGCTAACGGTATGCCATATCGGCAACGCGACAAGTGTGATGACGACGAACGTAGCCACGCGTAACCAACGGTTGACGAGCCAGTGTCCTGCGATGACCGCAACAACGGCGATGATCAGGACCGGCGGCAAGAACCGCCCCGCTAGTTCAAGCCAGTAGCCGGCCGTGAATGACTCGAGGCCGTGCGCCTCCTCGATCACGCGGGAAAACGGCGGCACGATGGCTTCGTAATAGAGCAGCGGCAAGCCAATGGCGAGCCCCAAGACGAACCGAAGCAAGCGCAAGCCCCAGTGCCGAACTGGGCTCGTCAATGCCAAAGCGGCAACAAACCCGATGTTGGCGAGCCACACCGGGTTCAGATGTCCTGTCGCGAACAGGTACAGCTTGAGAATGAAATAGAGATTCCAGAACGTCATGGCATGATTTCCTTGCGCGCGCGCATCGACTTTTGTCCCTGCACGTCTTGTTGTATGCGATCAGTACCGAGCCCGATCGAGCGCGAGCAGCGAGCGCACGGAACGCATGGCCCCTTGAGCCAATCGTGCATACCCCTCAACCCCCATTAACATCACTTCCTTGAAACCGGCGAGCGGCATGTCTTCCACCGGCCGCTCCTCGCCACTCAGCCATGCATCGGCCCGACCGAAGGTGCACTGGACGAACTGACGCTCCTCGTCGAGCGTCAGCGTTTCGAATTGCAACCCTAGTAGGCGACCGGCAAGACGCGTGACGCGGGCCGGAAAGTGAAAGATCCGATCGCCACGGCTCAACGTGACATGCAGTGCCTGTCCGCGATCGAGTTCGATGCCGTCCGCGGGCAATCTCAGTCCTAGTCCGCCGGTCGAATAGTCGCTCGTCATACACGCGATCGTCGTGCCGTCGGCTAGGAGCAGCGTGGCGGGCACGCGCATAGCGATCCGATGTGTGACGCGCACTTGCTTCGCTTCGCTCGCCACACTCACCGCCGCACCGAGCAGCGCGAGGTTGTAGATGGTCCACACCATGTTCATGATGATCGTCGGACCCTCGCCGTTCGCGTTGAACGCGAGCCGGAAACCGCCCGCGGCGAATGCCATCACGTTCAGGCCAAGCAGCACGAGGTAGGGCTTCGATACGGCCCAATCGAAGTAGCCTTCGTCGACTCGTCCGCCTTTCTCCGTCACATTGAATTTGCCGTGCTTCGGGCTGAAAAATGCGAAGGTCGTCGGCAACGCGATGTACCAGGCCAGCACCGACTCATAGACTTCCGCCCAGAACGAGTGCCGGTACTGCCCCTGCATCCGCGAGTTCGCGATGTTCGAGAGGAAGATGTACGGCAGAACGTAGCTGGCGATCGTCGTCGCCGCGGCGTTGATGAAGTACAGTTGGAAAAACAAGTACGCCAACGGCATGACGAGGAAAATCAGCCGCGGCACGCCGTAAAAGAAATGCATCATGGCGTTGCCGTAGCACAGCCGCTGGAAGAATCCGAGCCCGCGGCCGAGGAACGGATTGTCGATGCGAAAGATTTGCGCCATGCCGCGCGCCCAACGCGTGCGCTGCTTGATGTGCCCCGCGAGGCTTTCCGTTGCAAGGCCCGCTGCCTGTACCGTCGGCAAGTAGGCCGTCGTATAGCCTTTGCGATGCAGCCGCAGCGCCGTGTGCGCGTCCTCCGTCACCGTCTCGACAGCTACTCCGCCCACGGCTTCGAGCGGCTCGCGCTTGATAATCGCGCAGGAGCCGCAGAAGAACGACGCGTTCCAGAGGTCGTTGCCGGCTTGCACGAGACCGTAGAACAGCTTTCCCTCGTTCGGCACGCGATTGAAGGTGCCCAAGTTGCGCTCGAACGGATCGGGCGAGAAGAAATGATGCGGCGTTTGCACCATCGCGCATTTGGGGTCTTGCAGGAACGTGCCCATCGTCATCTGCAGGAACGAACGCGTGGGTACGTGATCGCAATCGAAAATCGCGATGTATTCGCCGTGCGTGATCTTCAGTGCCGCGTTGATGTTGCCTGCCTTGGCGTTGCGGTTGTCGGTTCGCGTCAAATACTCGATGCCAGCTTCGCGCGCGAAGGCTTCGAACTCGGGGCGCTTTCCATCATCGAGCAAATACACGCGCAGCTTCGACGACGGCCAATCGACGCCTTGCGCAGCGAAAACCGCGGGACGCACAACGGCGAGCGGCTCGTTGTAGGTCGGAATATAAATATCGACCGTCGGCCACGTCGACGGATCCTTCGGCAACCGGGCGATCGTACGATTGAGCGGCCATGCCGTCTGGATTAGCCCGAACGTCATGATGATCCAGGTGTACATCTCGGCCGAGAACAACGCATAGCCGACGATCGCTTCCGTCGGCGTGCGGAAAGCCAGCGTTTCCGTCACCCGCCATACGATGTAGCGCGTCATCGCGAGTAGCGAGACGGTCGCAAGAATCAGTACCGGCAATCGCCCCGGAAAGCGGCGGACGACTAGCGCGATGACGATCATCAGCGCGAAAAACTGCACTTGCCCGCCAGCCTGCAGCGGCGACACCCCCACCCCCATCCACAGCGTCGCGCCGAAGACCGTCAACAAAGGCAGGAGCCAGCGCACGTGTCCTATGCGCTCAGTGCCGCGCTCGAGTGCATCGCCCCAGCGCTGCCACGGCAACAGTGCGATGAGCGCTTCGAATCGTCGCCATGTACCGCGCACGAAGAGCGCAGTCGGCAACAACCAGCGCTCGGCGCGATCGAACACCTCGCGCGCGCGCGATACGTCCGACCGCGCCCGCGCGCGCGGCGGCCGCACAAAGGCGCGCCACAACCATGAACGCAGACTTCGCGGATCGAGCACCCCCCATCGCGCTGCGAGGCCAAGAAAGGCCGCACGCGCCCAATTTCGCGGGACATCCGGTTTGCCGGCTCGGGGCGGCATGAACAAGATTCGGACGAACCAATCGAGTGTCGTTCGCTGCTCCGGCAGGCCTAGGCCGAGCGCGATCCAATCGATCAAACGCGCGCGAACGTTGCGTAGGGCGCCTGCGATCCGTTTGCTCATCGCGCCGGCTCCGCGTCGGCGCGCAGGTCGCCGTTCATCCATGCGTCCAGCCAGTTCGCGAGGCCGTGAAAGTCGTGCGATGCTTGCGAATGCGGCACCTCGTCGAAAATCCATCCGCCGCGCGCCAGCGATTCGGGCACGGCCGCGTCGAAATGGATGCGATGCGCGAGTTCGAGCGAATCGCCGACCGCCGCACGCAGCAACGCGATCGCATCACGCTGCATTTCTCGCGCGGGATTGAGCCGGTTGATGACGACTTTCACGGTCCTAGTCGTCTCACGCAGGCTCGCAAAGCAGTGCGCCAGCGTCGCGCATGCCGCCGGCTCGGGCGGCGTGACGCACAGCACCAACTCCGCCGCTCGAACCGCTTGGGCGGCCTGCTGCGACGGGAAGCGCGCGGTATCGATCAGTACGACACCGCGCGGCGGGAAGTCCACTTGTGCAAGCGCATCGGCCAGCCAGGCCGGCTCGGCCGCCAGCTTCGCCTCGTAGGCGGTGCGCTCGGCAAGCGTCGTCTGCCCGTGGGGCGTGAACAGCACGCCCTCCGCGTTGCGCCACGTGTTATCCCGCCAGGGGTCGGCGCGCCCCGCCATCGCGTGCCCGATGCCGAGTGGAGCGAACGTGTCGAGGCCGAGATGCACGCCGAGCATGTTTTGCGGATCCAAGTCCACCGCCGCAACCCGTCGACCGCGGCGCGCGAGCAGGACGGCCAACGCTGCCGTCAGGGTGGTCCGCCCCGTTCCCCCGGCTGTCGAAATCAGCGCAACCGTCTTCATCGTGCGCCCTCTTGTTTGCCATCCAAGCCGTCGTCTCCCGTGTCATCGAGATCGGGCATCAACCGGCCCTTGAGCGCAACCGGCTCGATCAGGCACGTCACGGCATCATCGGGATTGAAACCACGCGCAGCCTGCAACCCGCGGCGTGCGCCGAATCGCTGCGACACGATCCAAACGGGAATCGCGATCACGATGCCGATCGCGAAACAGAGAATCAAAAATTCAATCATTTCTCCACCCGTTCACCGCGCAGGGGCATGGGACACCGTTCGACCTTGCGCCGAGGAGCAACCGCGCGCGGCATGGAATTCTTTGTCGACAAGCCGGCGGCTGTGCCGTGCCCCGCACGCGTCGACTCCTGCACCGCAACGACCGGCGCCTCCATCGCGTCATTGATTTTTTCCGCCACACTGCCGATGGGTTGGGGCTGAAAACGCGCATCGCGAGGGGGAGGCGTTGGTGCAATGGGTGCATTGGATGCATTGGGCGCTTGCACCGCCGAAGCGTCTCGATGCGGCGCGCGCATCGGCAAGCTCGGAAATAGATCGCTGTAATCGGCAATCGGCGCGCGCCGGTTGGCGTCGGCCAGCGTCTGCACCTCTCGTCCGATACTCGCTTCGGCCAGATAAACGACGCGGTCCGACAGATGCTCGACCGGCACCGTAAAAACGTGCTGGAGCGCGGCATCGGCATCGGATAGCCGGCACGCGAACAAAAATACGTAAAGGTGCGCGGAGTCGGCCGTCGCGACGTCGCCCGCGCGACGCGGCGCGCAACATTGCAGCGCCCGCGTATGCGCGACGTCAGGCAACAGCGTGAGCTTGGCCAGCACGTGCGGCAGATCGAGAACAGCGCCGCGCGCGAGCACCGCTTCCACGCGTTCGCAAAACGCCGCGACCGGCAAGTAGCCGCGCACGTCGTCGGTTAGCGCGGCGGCCAACGCCGCCTGGTAATCGGCCGCGATCGGGCGCGTATCGAGTTGACCCTGCAGCGAAAGAAGCAGCGACTGGACGCGCGAGAAAGGCAGCTCCCGTCCGACGATGAGATTCGCGCCCAGACCGAGCAGCAGCAACTCATACTGATGCCGCAGTGCCTCGCGGCGTTCGACGACGACGATCTTCAACGCCCGGCCACACTCGCGCCGCAGCGTGTGCACCGCGGCGCACAGCGATTCGAGTGTCGAGCGATCGCGGTAATCGAGCAGGACCGTTGCCGCTTGCGCACCTGCACAAGCCGCAACCGCACTGCGCTCATCGTCCACGATCTCCCATTGCGCCGGTACCCAGTTCTCACCGGTCACGACGGCGCGCGTCGCAACGACGCGCGCTTCGTCTCGGGCGAGGCGCAACGCCGCTTGTGCCTGGCTATCGGCCATATTTGGCGCGACGCTCAAGCGGCCGTCATGCGTGAAGCGCAGCGCACGCGTCTCGCCCGTCGCCAACGCGCGCCCCGCGCGCCAAAAGTCGACGTGCCACAGCAGCTCGCCGTGGGTCCGTCCCATTCGGGCAACGCCCGCGCAGGCACCATGAAACTCCAGATACGCCGCCTGTTGCACGCGCTCGTCGGTCATGAAACTGTCAACGTTCGGGTCTTCCGAGCGGCCCGTGTCGGCTGCCGCAATCTTCGATGGGTCGAGGAGAAGGACTAACGCAATGCGCCGCGCCTCGCACCAGTTCGCGAGTAACCTGCCCTCGCGGGCCAACGCGCCGGCGTCGCTCCACGTTAACCAGCGTTCGGCACCTTCGACCACGTACAAGGCGTTCGCGCGAAAGCCGAACCGCTTCAGCGCTCGCAAGCCACCGAACAAATGCGCGAACGGCACGCGCTCTTCGGGGCTCGAACCAGCCGGCGGCGCGGTGCCTTCGAAATCGCCGTTTTGCTGATCGTGCCCAGGCATCGCCAGTACGTTCAAATTGCGCGGCCACCCGTGCATCGCGCCGCTAGCGCTGAATCCGAGTGCGTGCATGCGCGCTGCCGCTTGCCCGCGCGTGCGCGACAAGACGATGGTGACGTGCCGTGTGGCGGCCGCCTTCGCCGTGCCCCAGATCAACGCATCGCATGCGGTCGTGCGCGGCTTTGCGTAGATCGCATAGAACTTGCCGGGCGCCAGTTGGGCCACCTCGTCAGGAAGGTCGTCGATCCCGAGGCGGCTGCCCGCTGGCATGCTCGTGCGCAGCGCGTTGCGCAGCGTCACGCGGAGTCCGCGCGAGCGACCGCCCACGGCGGCACCGGCCGCCACATCGGAACGGCCTACCTCGTCACGCTCGTGCGCGGGTTGCTTGCGTGAGTCCATGTACTAGTAACTCGAATAAAGGCTAACCGGTCTCGGCGACAGCCTCGTGTCCGGCTTACGCGCGTCGAACGAATATCGCACGTAGATCATTCCTGAGCTCGGCGCGTAGTCGTGCGAGTGGTCGACATCGAAGCGCAACCCTGCCGCCAAGTGGGGGTTGAATCGGTACTCCACCGCACCGCTGAAACCGTAGGAAAAACCGAGCCCACGCGTCGAGCTGCCCGTGAAGACGGGCAGACTCTGAGCCGACGGGAGGTTCGGCGCGGCGGGCAGGCCATTCGGGTAATAAGGCGAATCCTTCTCATAGGAATTCGATGCGCCGACGGTAGCCGTCAGATCCCATTTCAGCGCGCCGCGCCGGCCGATCCATTCGATAGGCACGCCCACCGACAGGTA
>JBQCDS010000472.1:0-8074 GCA_051961035.1 Trinickia sp.
CTGCTCGTCAAGCAAGGCATCACGGTGACGCATAGCCTGCTCTACACGACGATCATCGGACTCGCGGCGCCCATGGGGCCGCTGATCGGCTACTGGATCGCCGATCGATTCGAACGCAAACACGTGATCGTCTGGATGGCGGCGCTCAACATCGTCGCGGGGCTGGCGTTCAGTCAGGTGTCGTCGGCCCTATCGATCGTATTGCTCGGCGTGTTGCTGACGCTGGCCGGCAACATCATCTCGTTCACCTATCACACGTATCAGCAAGAGCTTTATCCCACCGCGATTCGCGCGCGCGCCGTGGGCTTCGTGTATTCGTGGAGCCGTCTGTCGGCCGTTTTCAGTTCGTTCGTCATCGCATTCACGTTAAAGGGGTTCGGCGTGACAGGCGTGTTCGTCTTCATCGCCGGGGCCATGATGCTCGTCATGCTGGCGATCGGCCTCATGGGGCCCCGCACGCTGGGCCAATCGCTCGAACGCATTTCGCACTGACATCGAACGGGTGCGCCGCTCAGGTGCTGCAAGCGTGGATCAGAAACTGCTGCAAGGCGGTGGCTGGCCCACTCAACGCGGCGCCCTTGCGCCAAATCATGCCGGCGTCCATTTGCGGCACGGTGTCCAAGACAGGCCGCGCCTCGATGCGTTTGCCTTCGAGCGACCAGGGGCGAAAGACCATATCGGACAAGATGGTGACGCCGAAGCCGTGCGCCACGAGCCCGCGCAACGCCTCCATCGAACTCGTTCGAAAGGCGATCGTGGGCTCGAGCCGCTTCTTCCTCCAATAGCGCAGCGTGGATTGCTCCCCTTCATCGACGGTGATGAGGATGTACGGGTGCGGTGCGATGTCCTTCAGCGATGGGGCATCCAATTGCGCGAGCGGATGCATGGGTGCCACCCACAACTGGCGCCGCGAGCGAATCAACACTTGGCTGCCGAATCGGTTCAAGCGATCGATGTTCGATAGCAACACCACGCCGATTTCAACTTCGCCCTGCTGCACCGCCTCTTCGATATCCGAACGTTCCATGTCGCGCAGGTCGAATTCGATGTACGGATACGTCGCACGAAAACGCGCCAATAACTCGGGCAAAAAGTACCCCAACACCGTGTAGGACGCCGCAATGCGCACCGTGCCGCGCATGTCGTGCGAACGGAACGGCGGCTTGTGCACCGCATCTCGCGCCGCATCGAGCACCCGTCTGGCGTGGTTGTAAAAATCTTGTCCGTCCGGCGTCAGCGTCACGCCATGCGGCTCGCGCTCGAATAGGCGTGTGCCGAGTCCGTTCTCTAGCGCCAGAACGGCATTCGTGATCGCCGATTGCGATACGTGCTCATCCGCCGCCGCCATGGAGAACCGTCCGGTGCGCGCAGCCGCCACGAAGTAGCGTAGCTGCCTGAGCGTGAGATCGAATGACATCTGATTTTCGAATACCTGGTTTGCCAATTCGTGATTTTACGATATCGAAACGGCTTCCTATACTCGGCTGCAATATTGAGATAGATGGAGACACCCCCCATGAGCGCGCCCGATCTCGCGTCCGACCTAGCTGTACCCTCGCCTTCCGCGCCCGTCTCACTGGACGACAAATACACGCTCGAACGAGGCCGCGTCTATATCAGCGGCACGCAGGCGTTGGTGCGGTTGCCGATGCTGCAAAAGGCGCGCGACAAAAAGGCGGGGCTGAACACGGCGGGTTTCATCTCCGGCTATCGCGGCTCGCCGCTCGGGGGGCTCGATCAAGCGCTGTGGAAAGCGAAGCAGCACTTGCAGGCGAACGATGTCGTCTTTCAACCGGGCGTCAATGAGGATCTGGCCGCCACCGCCGTGTGGGGCACGCAGCAGATCAATCTTTGGCCGGGTGCGACGCGCGACGGCGTGTTCGGCATGTGGTACGGCAAAGGCCCCGGCGTGGATCGGACCGGCGATGTCTTCAAGCATGCGAACTCGGCCGGCAGCGACACGCACGGCGGGGTGCTCGTGCTGGCCGGCGACGATCACGCGGCGAAATCGTCGTCCGTCGCGCATCAATCGGAGCACGCGTTCATCGCGGCCGGCATCCCTGTGTTGTATCCCGCGAACGTCCAGGAATATCTCGACTATGGGCTGCACGGATGGGCCATGAGCCGCTATTCCGGGCTATGGGTCGCGATGAAATGCGTGACCGACGTGATCGAATCCACGGCGTCGATCGACCTCGATCCGGATCGCGTCGAGATCGTCACGCCAACCGACTTCACCATGCCGGCCGGCGGGCTCAACATCCGCTGGCCCGATGCGCCGCTGGCCCAAGAAGCGCGCCTGCTGGACGAGAAGTGGTATGCGGCCCTGGCCTATGTCCGCGCGAACAAGCTGAACAGCATCGTCATCGATTCCGACAAGCCGCGCTTCGGCATCATCACGGCGGGCAAGGCGTATCTCGACGTGCGTCAGGCGCTCAGCGATCTTGGCCTCGACGATGCCACGTGCGCGCAGATTGGCCTGCGTCTGTTGAAAGTGGGCTGCGTGTGGCCGCTCGATGCGCAAGATGCGCGCGCGTTCGCGACCGGGCTGGAAGAGATTCTCGTCGTCGAAGAGAAGCGCCAAATTCTCGAATACGCGCTGAAAGAAGAGCTATACAACTGGCGCGAGGACGTCCGCCCGAAAATCTACGGCAAGTTCGACGAGCGCGACAATGCGGGCGGCGAATGGTCGGTGCCGCGCGGCGATTGGTTGTTGCCGGCGCACTACGAGCTGTCGCCCGCCTTGATCGCGAAGGCCATCGCGCGCCGCCTCGCACGCGCGGATTTGCCCGAGGATGTGCGCGCTCGCATGCTGACGCGCGTCGCCATCATCGAAGCGAAGGAACGCGAAGCCGCCAAACCGCGCGTGACCGTCGAGCGCAAGCCCTGGTTTTGTTCGGGCTGCCCGCACAATACGTCGACGAGGGTGCCCGAAGGCTCGCGCGCACTGGCCGGTATCGGGTGCCATTACATGTCGATGTGGATGGACCGCAAGACGGAGACCTTCAGCCAGATGGGCGGCGAAGGCGTGGCCTGGATCGGGCAGATGCATTTCTCCGGCGATAAGCACGTGTTCGTCAATTTGGGCGACGGCACCTACTTCCATTCGGGCCTGCTCGCGATCCGTGCGGCCGTCGCAGCCAGTGCGAACATGACGTACAAGGTTCTTTATAACGATGCGGTCGCGATGACGGGCGGCCAGCCGATCGACGGCGTGCTAACCGTGCCGCAGATCGCGCATCAAGTCTATGCCGAAGGCGCAAAGCGCATCGTCATCGTCACCGACGAGCCCGAGAAATACGGTGCGGGCGTGGCGCTGCCCGCTGGCGTGGATGTTCATCATCGGGACCGGCTCGATGCCGTTCAGCGCGAGCTGCGAGACATCGCGGGCACCACGGTGCTCATCTACGATCAAACGTGTGCGACCGAGAAGCGGCGCCGCCGCAAGCGCGGCACCTATCCCGATCCGGCACGGCGCGCATTCATCAACGATGCGGTATGCGAGGGATGCGGCGATTGCTCCGTGCAATCGAACTGCCTATCGGTCGAGCCGCTCGAGACGCCGCTTGGCACCAAGCGCAAGATCAATCAATCGTCATGCAACAAGGATTTTTCGTGCGTCAACGGCTTTTGTCCGAGCTTCGTAACGGCTGAAGGCGCTCAGCTGCGCAAGCCATCGGCCGCCGCCGGTGCCGGGGCGGGCCAGATCGATTTCGATGCGTTACCGCAGCCCACGCTGCCTGCGCTCGCACGTCCCTACGGCATTCTCGTCACGGGCGTCGGCGGTACCGGCGTCGTGACGATCGGCGGTTTGATCGGCATGGCCGCTCATCTCGAACGCAAAGGCGTGACCGTCCTCGATATGGCCGGGCTCGCGCAGAAAGGCGGCGCCGTGCTCAGCCACGTGCAAATCGCGGCTTCCCCCACGGGGCTCTTCGCGACCCGCATCGCCACGGGCGAAGCTCGGCTCGTCATTGGCTGCGACGCGATCGTCTCGGCTTCGAACGACGTGCTGTCTCGCACGCAGCGTGGCGTGACGTCTGCCGCGATCAACAGTGGCGCAACGCCCACAGCCGATTTCGTGAAGAACCCGAATTGGGCGTTCCCGGGCACGCAGACGGAATCGCAATTGCGCGATTCGATCGGCGAAGGCTGCTCGTTCATCGATGCCAATGCGCTCGCGCTCGCGCTGCTGGGCGACACGATCTACAGCAATCCGCTGCTGTTGGGCTACGCCTGGCAAAAGGGTTGGCTGCCGCTCGAACTATCGAGCCTGCTGCGCGCGATCGAACTCAATGCGGTGTCCGTCGATAAAAATCGGCAGGCGTTCCTTTGGGGACGGTATGTAGCTCATCATGGCGAGGCTGTCCTCAAGGCCTCACTCAAAGCGTCTGTCGCCAAGCCGGCGGCCGAGCCGGAATCGCTCGACGATCTCATCCAATCACGTGAGTCTTGGCTGACCGACTACCAGGACGCGGCCTATGCCAAGCGTTATCGCCAAGCGGTCGAACGTATCCGCGCGAAGGAAGCAGCCATTGGCGCTGGCTCGCGGCATGCGCTCACGAAAGCGGTGGCCAAGAACCTGGCCAAGCTGATGGCCTATAAAGACGAATACGAAGTTGCGCGCCTTTACGCCGACCCGGCGTATCTGCGGAAGTTGCGTGCACAGTTCGACGGCGAACCCGGGCGCGATTACAAGCTGAACTTTTACCTCGCACCACCGCTGCTCGCGAAGCGCGACGAACAAGGGCATCTTCAGAAGAAGCGGTTCGGCCCTTGGGTGCTGCCCGCGTTCCGAATGCTCGCTCGAATGAAAGCCCTGCGTGGCACAGCGCTCGATGTCTTCGGCAAAACCGCCGAGCGTCGCGGCGAGCGTCAGTTGATCGTCGATTACCTCGCGCTCGTCGACGAACTGTGCACGACGCTCGATGAAGTTCGGCTGCCCGTGGCGCTCAAGCTTGCCAATCTGCCGGACGAGATTCGCGGCTTCGGGCACGTGAAGGAGCGCAATATGCTCGCCGCTCAGCAGAAGCAAGCGCGGTTGCTCGACGAATATCGGGCCACGCAACAGGCGGCGGCAGCAGCGGTAGCGGTCAGTGCGTAAAGGGCGGCTCGGGGGGTGCTTAGGCGTTGCTTAGGCGTTGCTTCGGCATCCAAAACGTTTCTCGTATCGGACGCCTGCCGCTTCGCACATCCCGACGCGTCGGGCGAACGATAATTTCGTCGATGTCGACTTCGTCAGGCTGGCTGATGGCGAAGGCCACCGCGCGTGCGAATGCGTACACGGCACGCGCACTGACGATAATCGCGCTGGCATGCTCGATGCGCGCATCCGTGTATTTCCGGAGAACATGATGACCATCACTGCAATCCGCAAATCGGACACCGAAGTGCAAATCGAGCAAACGATCTATGCGTTCGGCGCGAAGGACGACGCCGACGAATTCATGCGCTGCTTGGCCGATACATCGGTCGACGTGTGCAAGGAACGACACCCGCCGATCTCGGTGCAGGCCGTTCCTCAGCCGAAGCTAGAGGAGCCAGATCGCGGCAGCTCCATTTCGCCGACCGTAGGCGGGATGCCGCTTTAGCGATGCCGCTTTGGGCATGCCGCTCCGCGGCGCGATGAGCGTGCTGTTCGCTTGCGCTACGCCGTGATCCGCCGCGCCGCGCGCAGGAGCGCGCCGATCTCGTCCGGCGCAACGGGCCTGCTGAAGTGGTAGCCCTGCACCTCGTGGCAATGATTCTCGCTCAGGAAGTCGACCTGCGCCTGGGTCTCCACGCCCTCGGCAATCACGTTCAGATTCAAACGCTGCCCAAGCGAGATCACGGCGATGGCGATCGCTTTGTCGTCTTCACCATGCGGCAACTCGCGCACGAACGACTTGTCGATCTTGAGCCGGCCGACGGGGAAGTGCTTCAACGCGCTCAAGCTCGAATACCCGGTGCCGAAGTCGTCGATGGAGAGCCGTACCCCCATTTGCTCGAGGCGCCGCATCGTCGCGATCGAAGCCTCTAAGTCGCGCATGATCAGGCTCTCGGTCAACTCCAATTCCAGGTATTGCGATTCCAAGCCCGTGCGCTCGAGCGCCTTCGCCACCACATTCGCCCAGCCCTTCTGCAAGAACTGGTGCGCCGATACGTTCACCGAGACGGTGATCGGCGGCAACCCGTCGTCCTGCCACCGACGGTTCTGCGCACACGCCGTCTCGAGCACCCAATCGCCGATCGGCACGATCAAACCCGTCTCTTCGGCGATCGGAATGAAATCGGCCGGTGAGATGGTTCCCTCGGTGGGGTGGAGCCAGCGTAAAAGCGCCTCGACACCGAAGATGGCCCCGGTGCGCGCATCCACTTGCGGCTGATACACGAGCCTGAACTGATCTCGCTCCAGCGCCTCACGCAACTGCTCTCGGCGGCGCAGGCGCTCGTGCACCTTGGCGTTCATCTCCGCTGTATAGAACTGGTAGTTGTTGCGCCCCAATTCCTTCGCGCGGTACATCGCCGCATCCGCATTCATCAAGAGCGTTTGCTCGTCTTGGCCATCGGCCGGGTAGCGCGCGAAGCCCATGCTGCACGTCACTTTGTACATCTGCCCGTTCAGTTGCACCGGTGCCGAAATCGCTTTGCGCAACCGCTCGATCACCGCGCGCAATTCCTCGTCCCTCAGCGTATCGTCGAACAGCACCAGCACGAATTCATCGCCGCCTAGACGCACGACCGTATCGGTAACACGCACGCATTCACGCATGCGCGTGGCGATCGTTTTGAGCAACGCATCGCCGGCGTGGTGCCCCAGGCTATCGTTGATCAGCTTGAAATTGTCGAGATCGACGAAGGCCACCGTGACGCCACGCCCATAGAGCTGCGCATGCAAAAGCGCTTGGCTCAATCGATCGGCAAGCAGCGTACGGTTCGGCAAGCCCGTCAACGCGTCGTGATTCGCCATGTGGCGAATGCTGTTTTCGGCTCGCGTTCGTTCGATCGCGATCCCTGCGATACGCGTGGCCATGGCCACTGTCTGCGCTTCGATGCTGTCATACGTTTGCTCTCCGGGCGCAAACACCGTGAGCGCACCGAGCGCCGTTCCTTCATGCGACAGAATCGGCATCGAGCGACACGCGCCGAAATTGCCCATCCGCGCTTTGCGGAGGAAGTCGCAGTAAGGCGGATTGGCAAGCAGATTCCCGATCGTGACCGGCTGATGGGTATAGATCGCGAGCCCGCTCGGCCCGGAGTCCGGGCCGATCGTCCAGCCGTTCGCCATCTGGCTGAATTCGGCGGGCAAGCTCGGTGCGGCGCCCACGCGCAAGTGCAGCCCATCTTCGTCGCGCAGCATGACCACGCACGCGCTGTCGGGAATTTGCGATTCGAGCAAACGCATGAGTGCGCCGAGGACAGCCTCGAGCGGCGTGCTCGTCGCAATCATTTCCAGCACACGGTTTTGTTCGGCGCGCATGACCTCGGCGCGCTTGCGCGCGGTGACGTCGCGCACGATCGCAACCACCCCATCGTCGACACGCACCACCTGCCGATGCAGCCAAACGCGGGAACCGTCCGGCCGCACATGCAACCACTCGCATTCGGCCACCTCGCCCGTATCGAACACGCTCGAGAACGACTGAGCCGCGCCCCCTTCGCTCTCATCGGCAAACACGTCGTCGGATACGGCGTCGATCAGCACATCGCGAGGCTTGCCCATCATCTCGAGACCTCGCCGGCTGACGTCGCGCAAGACGAAGGCACACCCCGCTGCGTGCGATGGGCGCGGCGATAGATCGCTTTGGCTCGACACGCGTTGCCAGACGAAGAAGGCGTCCAAGCTCGCGTCGGAAGCGGCGAAGTAAGTTTGCCGCAGGCGTCGAGCACGCTCCCGGCTCTTCGACAATTCACGGCTCTTCAGGCTCAGAATCGCCGTCAGCACCACGAGCAAGAGCGTGCCCGCGACCGTCTCGCCGACATAGACCAGCCGATCGTGCCGATAGCTCGCCAATTGCTCGTCGCGAGAAAGCCCGACGATAGCGATCAGCGGAAAACCGTGCAGCGCGCGCATATTCGTAAAGCGTTCGACACC
>JBQCDS010000473.1:0-2135 GCA_051961035.1 Trinickia sp.
TCGTGCGCCATGCCGGCGGAAGAGTAGGCGCCGACGGCCGGATCGAAGCCTATGGGCGCCGCTTGCAAACCGGCGTCTACCGTATCGGCGTGTTTCCGGACGAGATCGCGGCCGAGGCGGCGCGTAACGAAAGCCGCAAACAGGTGCTCGATCTGAAGCACAGCCTCGAGGGCCGCAAGCTCGTCATGAGCGTCGATCGCTTGGATTATTCGAAAGGGCTCATCGAGCGATTCCGCGCCTTCGAGCAGTTGCTCGAACACGCCCCGCAGTGGCGCGGGAATGTCACCTTCGTGCAGGTCGCGCCGCCGACACGGACCGATGTCGAAAGCTATCAGCGCATCCGGCAGAACCTCGAATACGAGGCGGGGCGGATCAACGGCCGCTACTCTGGGCTCGACTACACGCCGATCCGCTACCTCAATCAGCGCTTCGCGCGTTCGCAATTGATGTCGATGTGCCGCGAATCGCAGGTTGGTTTCGTCACTCCGCTGCGCGACGGGATGAATCTCGTGGCGAAGGAATACATCGCCGCGCAAAACCCGGACGACCCCGGCGTACTCGTCTTGTCCGAGTTCGCGGGCGCCGCGGCTGAACTTTGCGCCGCGCTGATCGTCAATCCACACGACATCGTCGGCATGTCCGAAGCGCTCGAGCGGGCGCTCTCGATGCCGCTCGCCGAGCGCAAGCAGCGCCATGAAGTCAACATGGCGGTGCTCAGGCGCAACGATCTCGGGGTGTGGCGCGATACCTTCCTCGAGGATTTGCACGGGGCATAAGCGCGCGCCGCCGTCTGTTTCGCGAATGTAACAGCGCGCAGCAAATGAAAGCGGTGCAGCGCTTGGGGTGCGCCGTACCGAATAATCAACCTGTGGCGCCGCGTTTCGTTAGCTCGGGACAATTCGTTCTACGTAACGAGGCTCGGCGCCTGCGCAGACACCGTCCGGGCCGGGGACGACCGGCAACTGCCCAATGTTCACTTGCATGGAGTCGATCGAATGAAAATTGCGCAAATCGCGCCGCTGACGGAGTCGGTGCCCCCGAAACTGTACGGCGGCACCGAGCGTGTCGTCTCGTACATTACCGAGGCGCTCGTCGATCTCGGCCACGACGTGACGCTGTTCGCGAGCGGCGACTCGCGCACCCGCGCCAAGCTCGAAGCCGTCTGGCCGCGCGCGTTGCGGCTCGACCCAGGAATTCGCGACCGAATCGCACCGCACATGCTGCTCATGGAACTCGTACGGCGCCGCGCCGAGGAGTTCGACGTGCTGCATTTCCATATGGATTACTACTCGTTTTCGCTGTTCAAACGGCAGGAGACGCCGTTTGTGACGACGCTCCATGGCCGGCTCGATTTGCCGGAGCAGCAGCCCGTTTTCGATACGTTCAACACCGCCCCGGTCATTTCGATCTCGAATGCGCAGCGCCATCCGATACCACAGGCGAAATGGCTGACGACGGTCTATCACGGGTTGCCCGAGGCGCTTTATACCCCGCAGCCGGTCGAGCAGAAATACCTGGCTTTTCTCGGCCGCATTTCGCCCGAGAAACGTGTCGATACGGCCATTCGCATTGCCGCGCACTGCGGCCTGCCGATTCGCATCGCGGCCAAGATCGATTCGGCCGACCGTGAATACTTCGAGCGCGAGATCAAGCCGCTCTTCGATTTGCCGCACGTCGAGTTCATCGGCGAAATTGCCGACGAACAAAAGGCCGGCTTCCTTTCGGGCGCGCACGCATTGCTGTTCCCGGTGGATTGGCCGGAGCCGTTCGGGCTCGTCATGATCGAGGCGATGGCCTGCGGCACGCCCGTCATCGCGTTCAACCGAGGATCGGTGCCGGAAGTGATCGACGAGGGGCTCTCGGGGTTCATCGTCGAAGATGAAATCAGCGCCGTGGCCGCGGTCAATCGCCTGCATACGCTGCCGCGTGCACGCGTGCGCCAACGCTTCGAGGAGCGCTTCACCTCCCATCACATGGCGCGCCAATACGTCGCCGCGTATCAGTCGGTCATTCGCGCGCAAAAACGCTCGCGCTTCAAGGTCATCGATTCGGTGTCGGGCGAGGGCGCGACCGGCGCCGGAACGGAAAAAAAAAAAAACACGAGGAAAAAAAAAACACGCGTAATCGAGAGGCAA
>JBQCDS010000474.1:0-6370 GCA_051961035.1 Trinickia sp.
GTCAAGACCCGTGAGAAGGGCAAGGATCCGGCCACCCGCACCTTTCAGGCTATACGGATTCACGTCAATCAAGAGCTTGCGGAGTTGCAAGTCGTTTTAGGCGCGGCATTGTCGTCGTTGGAGCAAGGGGGGCGGCTGGTGGTGATCAGCTTTCATTCGCTCGAGGATCGAATCGTGAAGCGATTCATGCAGGCGCATGCCAGTGCGCCTGCGGTTGACCGTCGCTTGCCGATTCGCGCCGTCGATCTGCCCGCCGCACCGTTGAAAATCGTCGGTCGCGTGTTCGCAAGCGATGCCGAAGTCGAAGCCAACCCGCGTGCCCGCTCGGCGGTCATGCGCGTCGCGGAGCGCGTCGCGCCATGAGCCGCCTGAACATATTTCTGCTGATCGTCCTTCTCGGTTGCGCGCTTTCGGTTGTCAATGCCACGAATCAGCAACGGCAGCTGTTCGTGCAACTCGAGCGCGCCCAATCAGAAGAGCACGAGTTGCAGCAGAGCTACGCACAACTGCAATATCAGCAAAGCGCGCTATCGAAAACGTCGCGCATCGAACAGCTCGCCACCGACACGCTCAAGATGCAGCCCGCTTCGACGGGCGAGACGCAGTTCTTGACGCTCGCTCCCGGCGCGAGCGTGGCGCACAACGCGCCGATCCCGACGCTTCCCGCCAGCGCGCCTGCGGTGTCCGCGCGCGCCGGCAAGGGTGCCGCCGTTTCCGCTAACCGTTCGGCCAATCGCGGAGGCGCGCGATGAAGCAAACGGCCAAGACGAAAAGCGTCACGTTCTCCTCGAGCCCGGTCCTGTCGGTGCGTTTGCCGATGTGGCGCTCGAAGCTCGTCGTGTTCTTGCTCTTCACCGCCTTCCTGGCGCTCGCGGCACGCGCGTTTTTGATTCAAAGCCCCGGCAATGCGTTCTATCAGAAGCAAGGCGAAAGCCGCTATGAGCGCACAATCGAGTTGGCCGCCACGCGCGGCAAAATACTCGACCGCAATGGCCTAGTGCTGGCCACGAGCCTGCCTGTGCGCGCCATTTGGGCCATTCCCGAATCGGTGCCGGAAGATCTCGATCCGGCCAAGCTGGCGGCGCTCGGTAGTTTGCTCGGCATGACGCACAAGCAATTGCGCATGAAGCTTTCCGAAGACAAAACGTTTGTCTATGTGAAGCGCCAGGTGCCGGTGGATATCGCCGAAAAAGTCGAGGCGCTCAAGATCCCCGGCATCTATCAGCGAACCGAATACAAGCGCTTTTACCCGGAGGGCGAGATAACGGCCCACCTGGTGGGTTTCACGAATATCGAGGACGAGGGCCAGGAAGGCGTCGAACTCAGCGATGAAAAGCTGCTCTCGGGTACGCCCGGGATTCGTCACGTGATCAAGGACCGGATGGGGCACATCATCGAGGACGTCGACGAACAAGTCCCGCCGCATAACGGCCAGGATGTCGACCTCTCGATCGATAGCAAGATCCAGTACATCGCTTATTCGAACTTGAAGGCGGCCGTGGAGAAGTCCAAAGCCAAGGCCGGCGCGGCGATCGTTATCGACGTGCGCACGGGCAACGTGCTCGCGCTCGTCAACTATCCGACGTACAACCCCAACGACCGCTCGCGGCTGACCGGCGACCAGTTGCGCAATCGCACGCTCACGGACGTGTTCGAGCCGGGCTCGATCATGAAGCCGTTCACGATTGCGCTCGCTCTCGATCTGCACCGGATCACGCCGAATACGCTCGTCGACACGGGTAACGGGCGTTTCACGCTCGACGGCGCAACGATCACCGACGACAGCGCGAACGGCGTGCTCACCGTCGGCGGCGTAATTCAAAAGTCGAGCAACATCGGCGCGACGAAGATCGCCATGCAGCTCAGGCCCGAAGAGATGTGGAATATGTATACCAGCATCGGGCTCGGGCAGGCGCCGAAGGTGGGCTTCCCAGGCGCGGCCGCCGGCCGCTTGCGGCCTTGGAAAAGCTGGCGTCGCATCGAGCAGGCGACGATGTCGTACGGCTATGGCTTATCGGCATCGCTGTTCCAGCTCGCGCGCGCTTATACGGCGATCGCGCACGACGGCGAAATCATGCCCGTGTCGATCTTCAAGACGAATCCCGCCCACCCGGTGACGGGCCCGCAAATCTTCTCGCCGACGACTGCGCGCGAAGTGCGCACGATGCTCGAATCGGTCGTCACGGCGGCCGGTACTTCGCCGGAAGCCGCCGTCCCGGGCTATCGCGTCGGCGGCAAGAGCGGTACGGCGTACGTGCACACGTCGCACGGCTACGATCGTTCGAAGTACCGCGCGTCGTTCGTCGGGATGGCGCCGATGCCGAATCCTCGTATCGTCGTCGCGGTCTCGATCGACCAACCGACTGCCGGTAGCCACTTCGGCGGCTACGTGTCGGGCCCGGTGTTCTCCGGCATCGTCGGCGATACGCTGCGTACGCTGAATGTGCCGCCCGATATGCCGATCAAGCAGCTCGTCGTATCCGACGATACGGGGAAAGCGGCGGGCGCTGCCGGCGGCAAGGGCGCCGCGTTCGCGCCGGTGCGAAGCGTGAAGGTATCGGCCGCAGCCCGCGCCCACCCAGGAGTCGTTCGATGAACGCTCCTTACAACGAGGATGTGATGCACCGGGAAGTTGACGATGCGCTCGCCTGGCTGCGCGCCCATGCGGCGGCCGGTGCTCAGTTGCATGCCGATACTCGCACGCTCGCGGCAGGCGATGTGTTTTTCGCGTATGCGGTCGATGGCGCGGACAACCGCGCTCATATCGCTAGCGCGTTCGAGCGTGGCGCCGGGGCGGTGCTCTATCAATCCGAAGGTTTTTTGGGCAACGTCGACCCGGCGCGTGCGCATGCGGTGCCTCGGCTCGATCGCCTAGCCGGTGAGATCGCGAGCCGCTGGTACGGCGCGCCGAGCGAGTCGATGCGCGTCATTGGCGTGACGGGCACGAACGGCAAGACGTCCTGTTCGCAGTGGCTCGCCGCGGCGCTGACGGCGCTAGGCGAATCGTGCGCCGTCATCGGTACGCTCGGAACCGGCATGCCGGGGCATCTGATTCACACCGGTTTCACCACGCCCGATGCGCCCCAGACGCAGCGCTCGCTCGCGCAGCTTGCGGCGGCCGGCGCGCGCGCTTGTGCGATGGAGGTGTCGTCGCATGCGCTACATCAGGGGCGCGTGAACGGCACGGCGTTCGATATCGCTGTGTTCACCAATCTCACGCAAGATCACCTCGACTATCACCAAACGTTCGAGGCCTATGAGGCCGCGAAAGCCAGACTCTTCGATTGGCCCACGCTCAAGGCTGCGGTCATCAATCGCGACGACGCGGCGGGCCGCCGGCTGATCGCCCGCACGCAGCCGCACATGCCGACGATCGCCTACGGCATCGGCGCGAGGAGCGATGCGCCGAGCGCACATGCGGCGCTCGTGGCGACGAACGTGCGCGCCACGGCCACCGGTACGGCGTTTCACTTGGCGTCGGATTGGGGCTCGGCCGATGTCGAAGTCGGCACGCTCGGCGAATTCAACGTCAGCAATTTGCTCGCGGTACTCGGCACGCTGCTGGCCGCCGACGTCCCGCTTACCGATGCGCTCGCGCAACTCGCGAAGCTCGAGCCCGTCAACGGCCGCATGCAGCGGCTCGGCGGGCGGATCGCGAACGACGAGCCGCTCGTCGTCGTCGACTACGCGCATACGCCCGATGCACTCGAAAAGACGCTCGATGCCCTGCGGCCGATGGCGCAAGCGCGTGGGGGCAAGCTGGTGTGCATGTTCGGCTGCGGCGGCGATCGCGATGCGACGAAGCGGCCGCTCATGGGGGCCATTGCGCAGCGGTTGGCGGATGCGGTCGTCGTCACGAGCGACAACCCACGTAGTGAAGACCCGGCGTCGATCATCGATCAGATCGTTGCCGGCATGACGCATTCGGACACGGTGCGTCGCATCGAGGATCGCGCGAGCGCGATATTGCACGCGGTACGCGACGCGGCGCGCGAGGACGTTGTCGTGCTCGCCGGCAAGGGCCATGAGGCGACGCAGGAAATCATGGGGAAAAAGCGCGTGTTTTCCGATCAGGACCACGCTCGCCTCGCGCTGGCCGCCCGTGCCACGTATTCGCGCGGAGGTGAGCAATGATGATGCTTTCTCTACTTGAAGCCGCGCAACTGATTCCCGGCGCCACGGTGCACGGCGACGGCGCGGCCGCGTTCGAGCGCATTGGAACCGATAGCCGCACGACCGGCCCCGGCGAGTTGTTCGTCGCGCTCAAGGGGGATCGATTCGACGCCCACGATTTTTTGGCCGATGTCGGCGCGCGCGGCGCGAGCGCTGTGCTCGCCTCGCGTTTGCCCGCCGAGTGGCGCGTGCCGGCGCTCGTCGTGCCCGATACGCGTGTCGCGCTCGGTGCGCTCGCGCACGGCTGGCGGCGCCGGTTCGCGATTCCGCTCGTCGCCGTGACGGGCAGCAACGGCAAGACGACCGTCAAGGAGATGATCGCGTCGATATTCGCCGAAGCGGTGGGCGAATCGGCACGGCTCGCCACGGCAGGCAACTTCAACAACGACGTGGGGCTGCCGCTCACGTTGCTGCGCTTGAACGCGATGCATCGGCTCGCCGTCATCGAAGTGGGCATGAACCATCCCGGCGAGACCGATCTGCTCGCGAGGATCTCGCTGCCGACGATCGCGCTCGTGAACAACGCGCAGCGCGAACATCAAGAATTCATGGCGACGGTCGAGGCGGTGGCGCTCGAGCATGCCAGCGTGATTCACGCGTTGCCTGGTGACGGCATCGCCGTGTTTCCGGCCGACGACGCCTACGCCGGGATCTGGCGCGTGGCTGCCACGGGGAACCGGATCGTCGATTTCGCGCTCGAAGACGCTTCGCACCGTGATGCCGCGGTGGCCGCGGCTGTCGTGGGTACGCTGGAAAACAACCGTTTGCGCGTGCGCACGCCGGCGGGCGAGTTCGAGGCGACGCTGCAAGTGCTCGGCGAGCACAACGCGCGCAACGCGTTGGCGGCAACCGCCGCGGCCATCGCAGCGAATGTGCCGCTGGGCGACATCGTACGAGGCCTCGAAGCGTTTTCTCCGGTCAAGGGCCGGCTGCAGACGAAGCGTGCGGTCGCGAGTGCGCTGGCCGGCGCAACCGTCATCGACGACACGTACAACGCGAATCCCGACTCCATGCGCGCGGCGATCGATGTACTGGCGGCTCGCGGCGCGCCGCGTGTGCTCGTGATGGGCGACATGGGCGAGGTGGGCGAGAACGGTCCCGAGTTTCATCGGGAAGTAGGCGCGTATGCACGCGAGCGGGGCATCGATGTCCTCCTTGCGCTCGGCGACGCGACGCGCGATTCGTGCGCGGCGTTCGACGAGGCGCAGCCGGCGGCGGCGCGCGTCGGCTCGGGCGGTGGCGTTGCCCGCCATTTCGACGACGTCGCGGCGCTCGTCGAGTATGTGTTGCAGGCGGGCCTGGGATCGAGCACGACGCTGCTCGTGAAAGGCTCGCGTTTCATGCGGATGGAGCGCGTCGTGCAAGCGCTGACTATCCAGCAATCACCCCACGCGCCGGGCGCTGTGCCCGGCGCGCATTGAAAGAGAAGGACGAGCATGCTGCTGGCGCTGGCGCAATGGCTGCAGAACGACGCAAGCTTTTTGCGTGTATTCAGCTATCTGACGTTTCGTGCGGTGATGGCTACGATCACGGCGCTCGTGATTGGGCTCGTGTTCGGGCCCTGGGTGATTCGCAAGCTGACTCAAATGAAAGTCGGCCAAGCGGTACGCACCGACGGGCCGAAGACGCACCTGGTCAAATCGGGCACGCCGACGATGGGCGGCGTGCTGATTTTGCTCGGGATCGCCGTTTCGACGCTGCTGTGGGCCGATTTGACGAACCGCTTCATTTGGATCGTGATGCTCGTGACGTTCGGCTTCGGCGTGATCGGCTGGGTCGACGACTATCGCAAGGTCGTCTACAAGGACCCGCGCGGGATGTCGTCGCGCGAAAAGTATTTCTGGCAGTCGGTCATCGGTCTGTTCGCGGCCGTGTATCTCGCGTTCAGTGTTTCGGAGGCGAGCAACGTCCGCGTATTCGATTTGTTCATGGCGTGGGTGCGCAGCGGCTTGTCGATGGGCTTGCCCGCCCGCGCCGATTTGCTGCTGCCGTTCTTGAAATCGATGACCTACCCGCTGGGCGTTTGGGGCTTCATCGCGTTGACCTATTTCGTCATCGTGGGTGCGAGCAACGCCGTCAATTTGACGGACGGCCTGGACGGGCTCGTGATCATGCCCGTCGTGCTCGTCGGCGCTTCGCTCGGCGTGTTCGCCTACGTGATGGGCAGCTCGGTCTACTCGAAGTATCTGCTGTTCCC